>CAYYUT010000195.1:3889-6977 GCA_964474935.1 uncultured Spirochaetales bacterium | reverse complement strand
GCGTGCTCGAAGAGAGACTGCTCGTCCCGCCCAAGGGCGGAGCCCCGTCCTGACATCACGGCCCGCGTCGGTCTCCACCGACGCAGCTCCGAAGCCCGTGGGTCCCTACTCCCAGGCCGTCCGGTCCGGCGGTCTGGTGTTCGTGTCGGGACAGATCCCGCTCGATCCGGCCAGCGGTCGGCTGATCGACGGCGACGTCGTCGCGCAGACCGAGCGGGTCCTCGAGAGCCTGCGTGCGATCCTCGAGGCGGCAGGCACCGGGCTCGAGCACGTGGTGCGGACGACGATCTATCTGACCGACCTCGGAAGCTTCGCCCGAGTGAACAAGGTGTACGGTCGTTTCTTCTCGAGTTCTCCCGCCCCGGCCCGCGCGACCATTGGCGTGGCCGCGCTGCCCCTCGGCGCCGAAGTCGAGATCGACGCGATCGCCGTCGCCTCGCAGGGCACGCGGTCAGGCGGGAGCTGACCCGACGTCGCAGGGGCCGCCCGGTGCGAAGTCCGCGGCGATGGCCTGGCATCCGACTAGCGAAGCGCTCCGAAGCGATCGCGTACCAACAGGGTCAGGTTCACCCCGTTCACGACCACGTGGGTCACCACGGGTGCGATCAGATTGCCGGTGGCCTCGAACAGTCCACCGAGCAGGAAGCCGGCCGCCACCGAGAAGAGCGTCCACACGAGGAACTCGCGCCGGGGCACGAAGTGGACGGCCCCGAACACCAGACTCGCGACCACCAGCCCCACGCGGGGCTGGAGCGCGCCCCGGAAGAAGAGTTCTTCGGCGATTCCGCTCGTGAGCGCGAGCACCGCGATCTCGCCGCGACCGAGCGGTCCGAGGAGGTCGGCCATGGCGTGGGCCAATCGCTCGCCGACCTGCGTGTGCCGTGTGAACTCGTGACTCAGCGCGATCACCAGCACGGCCGCGGCGACGCCCGACACCAGGTCGCGCAGGGGATCGTCGATGGCGGCCTGCCTTCCCGGCGCGAACAGGATCGGCTCGCCGAACCAGACCAACCGCCAGAGACAGGCGGCCGCCGCGAGCAGGCCGTAGAACACGAGTGCCGAGCGAACCAGCTCCGGCCGTCGGGACGGACCCCGGGGGGGCGATGAATGGGTCTCCACGGCTCTCCTCGTTGACCCCGGGACGGGCCGCCGGTACGTTTCGCAGGTGGCGCCCTCCCTTCCCAGGGGGCGTCGCTTTGTTTCTGGCCCTCGATGCGGCCAGCTTCGGAGCGCTCCGCGACGCGGCGCCAGCCTGGCCCGCGGGTGGCCCATGGGTGGCCCGCGGGGCAAGCGCCCATCGACGTGCAGGAGGACACCCGCCCATGTCGGAGCGGATCCCGATGACCCGCCAGGGATACCAAAAGCTCGAGGATGAGCTCCACCAGCTCAAGACCGTGGAGCGCCCGAAGAACGTGCGCGAGAGCGAGGAGGCGCGCGCCCACGGCGACATCAGCGAGAACGCCGAGTTCCATGCGGCGAAGGAGCGGCAGGCCCAGATCAATGGACGCATGGTGATGATCGAGGACCGGCTGGCCCGTGCCCAGGTGATCGACCCCTCGGAGAGCGCCGTCCACGAGGTTCGTTTCGGTGCCACGGTGAGGCTCGAGGACGCCGAGACGGGCGAGGAGGTCACCTACACCCTCGTCGGCGAGGACGAGTCCGACGCCGGGTCGGGCCTGATCTCGGTCACCTCACCGGTGGCCCGGGCGCTGCTCGGCAAGCAGGTGGAAGACAGTGTGAGTGTCCGGGTTCCGAAGGGTCAGCGCGAGTTCGAGATCCTCGAAATCCGCTTTGAATAGGCGAGGATCCGGCCTAGAATCGGCCGGCCCGTTCCCCGGTAGCTCAGTTGGCAGAGCAAGCGGCTGTTAACCGCTGGGTCGTAGGTTCGAGTCCTACCCGGGGAGCCAGCGCCCCCGTCGACCCGCAGCGCTCGCCCGCCTCATCGGGTTGGTTACTCTCGGCGACTTCGGGGGACGCGGCGTGAGTCTCGAGTCACAGCACCTGCCTCAGCGTGGACACCGGTCCGTCGGCGGTGGCCGGCGAACCGGGCGCGCTGCGTCGCTCGTCGTGCTCGGCGGGATCGTCGCGCTCGTCCTTGCTGGAGCACCCCAGCCGGCCCACGCCGAGGGCGCCTGGGTGCGCGACGAGGTGCGCCTCAATCTTCGCACCGGGCCCGGCACCGAGTTCCGCATTCTCGATTCGATCCAGACCGGTGATTCCGTCACGATCCTCTCACGCCGGGACGGCTGGACGCGTGTGCGCCTGCGCGATGCCCGCGAGGGCTGGATTCCCGAGGGCTACCTCGCCGCCGAACCACCGGCCCGGATCCAGCTGGAGCGGCTGACGGCCACCGAGGGCGAGAGCCGCGAAGAGGCCGAGCGGCTGCGCGGCGAGCTCGAATCGCTCCGCGCGACCCACGCCGAAGTCGCCAGCGCCCACGCCGAGCTGACGACCCACGTCGACGGCCTCGAGCGCGAGAATCTCGAGCTCCGGGCGGGCGCCCGCTGGCCCGAGTGGATCGCCGGCGCCGGGATCCTCAGTTGTGGCATGATCGTCGGCGCCATCCTCCAATCCTGGGGCGCATCGCGGCGATCGAAGCCGCGCATCCGGCTCTAGTGCCCTGCCCCAGGGAATCGGCGTGCGTGTCGGGCGAGCGGCTGCGAGACCCGTCCAACGGGCGGCGGCCGGGCGGGACCCGAGCGGAAGGCGAGCGCGGTCAGCGCCCCCAGACGGGAGGAACGCGTCGGCTCGATCGCGGCCCAGCCGTTCAGCGAGACGGGCACCCGAGCCGCCCGGCGGCCACCCGCGTCTCCACGGCTCGCTCGGCAGAGCGTCGCTAGCCGGATGCCGACCTCCTTCGACGGACTCGCGCTGGCGACCGAGGCCCGGCTCGGAATGGTGGTGGCCGCCGTCGAGCGCGAGTCGGCGCTCGGTCTCGCGCGGCGCGCCGAGGCGCTGGGATTCGATTCGCTCTGGGTCGGTGATCACCTCGCGTTCCACGTCCCGATCCTCGAATCGCTCTCGCTCCTCGCGTTCCTCGCCGGAGCCACCGAACGGGTGACGCTCGGCTCGGGCGTCTTCCTGCTCC
>CAYYUT010000195.1:3452-3879 GCA_964474935.1 uncultured Spirochaetales bacterium | reverse complement strand
GGCCGGCCGTCGCCGCCAAGATGACGGCGAGCATCGACGCGCTGGCTGGGGGGCGCCTGATCCTGGGCGTGGGTGTGGGAGGCGAGTTCCCTCCCGAGTTCGACGCAGCCGAGGTGCCGCGCGACGAACGCGGCCCCCGCACCGACGAGGCCATCGGGGTACTGCGCCGCCTCTGGTCGGAGGACGGCGTCGTCCACGAGGGACGTTTTCATCGCTTCGGGCCAGTGACCCTCGCGCCGAAGCCGCGACGACCGGGCGGGCCGCCGATCTGGATCGGAGGCCGCAAGGCGCCCTCGATGCGACGCGCCGGGGCGCTCGGCGACGGCTACCTCTCGCACATGGCGTCGCCCGCGCAGATCGCTGCCAACGTGCAGGTCATTGCCGGCGAGGCGCGCGCAGCGGGACGGGCCGGCGCGCACGGTGATAC
>CAYYUT010000195.1:0-3442 GCA_964474935.1 uncultured Spirochaetales bacterium | reverse complement strand
AGTCCGGACGACGCCCCGCTCCCCTTCGGCACCGGATCGTTGCTCTTCACCGTGCTCGACGAGAGCTACGAGCGCGCGCTCGACCGGGCAGCCCACATGCTCGGGACGATCTACAACCGCCCGTTTCGGGATGCGGCCCGGAAGTACTGCCTGCTCGGTCGCCCGGAAGACTGCCTCGAGCGGATGCAACGCTTTGCCGACGCGGGCACGCGTCACTTCGTGCTCTCGCCGCTCTCCGAGCCGCTCGAGTTCGCCGAGCAGGTGGCCTCGGAGATCCTTCCCGAGATCCCCCGCCTGCGGATCGACTAGGCCGAGCCGGCTAGGCCGAGAGCCGTACGCCCGGCGCGAAGTTCCCATGGAACCCGAACGGGATCCGGTGGGGGAGCTTCACGGTGGCGAGTGGCGCGGCCTCGATGTGGCCGGCGTCGAGCACCAGGAGATCGCTCCGATTCTCGGGCGCGCGGTACACCAGGGCGAGCACGAATCCATCGCCCTCGGGCGCTTCGGGCGTCCGAGGCACGAAGATCGGCTCCCCCGTCACCGAGCCGGGGGCGAGCACGTGCATCCGGCGAGTCCCCTCGGCCAGGTCGTACTGCAGGATGGCGTCGAGATGGTTGCCGCGCGCCCTCGGGTCGCGGCTCCCGGCCGCGATCCCCATGCGGTAGGCGAGCCCGGCGCGCCGCTCGTCGAGACGCGGGAACTCGCTGCAGGTGTCGTCGAGATGCTCCTGCTTCAGCACTCCACCGGCGAGGTCCATCGTGAAGCGCGTGAGCACGGCCCCCGCGACGCTCCCGAGGCCGTGCTCGGCCTCGTTCCCGTCGAACAGGGGCAGCCGGTCGTAGCGGCACACGTCGGCGACCACCTTCGAGCCCTCGCTCCAGGCGTTCATGGGGTGGAACATGAAGAAGGCCTCGGCGTCGAACCAGGTGACGTCGGCGTTGCCACCGTCGCGCGGCATGACGCCGATGCGGCTGCCGAGATCGGGCTCCCAGCGGATCGGGTCGGCTGCTCCGTCGTGGGTGCGGAAGACCGCCGGACAGATCATGAACACCACGTGGTCCCGCGTGACGACGAAGTCGTGGATCATCACCGGATCGGGGATCTCGATGGGCTCGCTCCGCACGAGCGTGCCGGCGGCATCGACCACGTGATACACGAGATAGGGCGGGACGAATCCGTAGCCGAAGAAGAGCATCTCGCCCGTCTCGGGATCGAGCTTCGGATGGGCCGTCATCGCGCCCGCGAGCCGGTCGTCGAAACGATCGGGGCCGAGGGTGGCGAGGGTCTCGGGATCGATCGCGGTCGGCGGGGCGTTCTCGACCAGCGCGAAGAGCTTGCCGGCGTGCATTACCACGTTGGTGTTGGCCGCCACCCAGGGCGCTGCCAGCGCTCGCGGATCGGCGTCCGTCATGTTGCGCAAGCTCGGGTAGAGCGCCTCGCCGGCGGCGCGCTCGGCCAGCCACTTGCCGGTGCGCACCCAGCGGTTGCGATATTGACACCGGCCGTCGGCCAGCGAGAAGGCGTGGATCATGCCGTCGCCGTCGAACCAGTGATAGGCGCTTCGGGGAGGGAACTGGGGGTTCGGACCGTTGCGGTAGAAGGTGCCTTCGATGGCAGCGGGGATCTCGCCCACCACCTCGAGGTCGTGGATGTCGCCCTCCATGGGCCAGGGCGCGAAGTTGCCGCGCAGGAAGGGGTCGTCCGGGAAGCTTCGGCTCATGGAGTCGTCCTCTCGTGGATGGCCGCCGGAGCGGCGTCGGAAGCATGGCAACGAACCGGGCCGCGCGCCCGTGACGGCGCCAGCGCCGCCTCGACGCAGTGGATCGTCTCGCGCAGGTAGTCGGCCTCGCGGTGGCCGTCGCCCACCACGAAGCAGCGGGTGAGTGCGGCCCCGACGAGCGCGAAGAGGAGCTCGGCCACGACCTCGGGATCCATCGGGCGCATGCGACCGCGCGCCGCCTCGGCCCGGAACACCCGGGCCAGCGCCGACACGACCGCGCGGCGCTCTGCCTGGCGTGCGGCCTCGCGGTCCGGACCCTCGGGAAGCCAGGCCAGGCTCCGCACCACGTGGGTGCGCCGTCGCACGTAGGCGAACAGGCGCGAGCGCGCAGCCTCGACGTCGGGCTCGCCCTCGCCCCCGGGCGGGAACATGGCCTCGGCCGCCTCGTCGCCCACCTGTCCCGCCAGGGCGGCCAGCAGGCCCCGCTTCGACCCGAAGTGATGGAACAGGATCCCCTCGGAGACGCCCGCCTCGCGCGCCACGTCGGCCGTGCGCAGGCCCTCCGCGCCCCGCTCGCCCACCAGCCTGGCCGCGACCGCCAGCAGCCGCCGGCGCTTCTCTTCGGGAGCGCGGCGTCGCGACGGTGCCGCGATGCGGGATTCGGAACGGGGGGCCCTCGCCGGCATGCGAAGTAGATTATTGAGCGGCACTCAACAAATCAAGCCCGACGGTTCGCCGGGGCGTCGTCCGCGCCCTGCGCGCGGGAACCCCGCTCAGGCCGTCACGTACTTGTCGACCGTCGAGGCCTGTTCGGTGGTGGTGATCACGAGCAACCGGTCGCCGGGCTCGACCTGGTCGGTACCGGCCGGCAGGAGCAGCTGATCCCCTCGCTGCAGCGCGGCGATCAGGACGCCCCGTGCCAGGCCCGCCTCCTGGATCGGGGCCTGGGTGATGGGGCTGCCGCGCATGGCCTCGACCTCGACCACCTCGATGCGGTCTTCGAGCAGGGCCGCCACCGAGCGGACGGCCCCGCCCCGCACGTGCTGGAGGCTCAGGCCGATCGCCAGCAGCCGGGGGCTGATGATCGCGTCGATGCCGACGTCGCCGATCAGGTTCACGAGCGCAGGGTTGTCGACGAGGGCGATGCCGCGCGCCGCCCCGAGCCGCTTGGCGAGCAGGCCGGCGACGAGATTGATCTCGTGGTCGGGGGTGAGGGCCACGAACGTCGAGACGCGATCGACGTTCTCCTCCTCGAGGAGATCCTGGTCGGTGGCTCGCCCGTGGACGACGAGGGTGTCGGTCAGTCGGCTGGCCGCGTTGCGGGCAAGGTCCACGTCTGGCTCGATCAGGACTACCTTCTGGCCCAGGTCCTCGAGTCGTCGGGCCAGGGCGAGACCGATTCGGCCCGCCCCCGCGATCATCACCCCGCGCCGCCGGTCGTCACGGGCCCCGACGAGCGCCAGCACGTCGCTGAGCTGGTCGCGCGGGAACCCGAAGTAGACGATGTCGTCGGCATGCAGCGTCTCGGAACCGTGCGGAACGATCCAGCGTCCGCCCCGGTCGATGGCCGCCACCACGGTCGGGGTTCCCGGGAAGGCCAGGCGTACGAACGAGACGAGCTGGTCGACCAGGTCGGAGTCGGGGAGGATGCGGAAGGCGGCCATCAGGAGCTGGTCGTCCATGAAGGAGACGACGTCGAGGGCACCCGGCACCTCGAGCAGC
>CAYYUT010000194.1:0-6978 GCA_964474935.1 uncultured Spirochaetales bacterium | reverse complement strand
GAAGGAGCTTTCTCGCTCGACTTGCATGTCTTAGGCACGCCGCCAGCGTTAGTTCTGAGCCAGGATCAAACTCTCCAGTTCGAACCTTGGCGGAGATGCGTCCCATGGCCGGGCCAGAGGCTCGGACGGGAACGCATCCCTTGTTCTTGATCGCTGTTGTCTTGTTCGGATTACGGTTCGTCACCACTTCATTCGAGAGCCACCGCCGCTTGCGAAGCAGGGGCTCCGTGGTGAAGACGTTCGCCGCCGGAGCCCCAAGGAATGGAAGACTCCGAAGCGTTCGTCTCAAGACCGCACGCTATTCAGTTTTCAAAGACCGAGACGAGTCCTCTGTCCGGCCTGTTGCGAGCCGCCGAGGAGAGTTCGGTTTTCATCATGAGCCGTGGGAACGACTGCGAGCCGTCTCCGCTGCTCCGCTCCGGCCATCTCCACCGACTCCGACAGGTCTGGCTCGACCGACGCGCCCACCCACCATGCGGTGTTCACGAAAGCCGAGGAACCAGGAGCCGGACTTCAGCCGGGATCAGCAACGCGCTCCGAAGTGCGCCGCCCCCACGAGCGAAGGCGGAATTTACGCGGCCGAGGCTCCAGAGTCAATAGAGGCGCAATCCCTACGGACCGCCCGCCCTCCCCGCCGACGTGCCCGAGCCTGCATCGGGGTGCCTAGGTCCGCTTTCCCCTCGGGGGCGCCTCATCGGCCGCCTGCCGACAGGGTCACGCGCGCGAATCGGCGCTTGCCGGCCCGGACCAGATGCTCGCCTGGCCCGAGACGGAGCGCTGGGTCCGAGACCCGCGAGCCGTCGAGTTGGACGGCCCCCTGCGCGATCAGCCTCCGGGCCTCGCCGCGCGAGGCGACCAGGCCGGCCGCGTCGAGCAGCTCCAGCACGCCGAGGGTGCCGTCCTCGCCCAATGGGAGCGCGAGCTGCGGGACCTCGTCCGGCACCTCGCGTCGCTGCACCACCTGCTCGAAGTGGGCACGGGCTGCGTCGGCCTGCGCCTTGCCGTGGAAGCGCGAGACCACGCGCGACGCGAGCACGTGCTTGAGCGCGAACGGATCGCCCTCGCCCGCGGCGACCCGCCCGCGTTCGGCCGCAAGGTCGTCCCACTCGTTCCACGACAACAGCTCGATGTAGTCGAGCATCCGCTGGTCGGAGATGCGCATGAGCTTGCCGTACATGTCCTCGGGCGCGTCGAGGATCTCGATCGTGTTGCCGAGACTCTTCGACATCTTCTCGTGGCCATCGGTACCGACGAGCAGCGGGTGCGTGACGACCGCCTGGGACGGCTGCCCGTAGTCGCGCTGGATCTCGCGCGCCATCAACAGGTTGAAGGTCTGGTCCGTACCGCCGAGCTCGACGTCCGAGCGGAGAGCCACCGAGTCGTAGGCCTGGACGAAGGGGTAGAGGAGCTCGTGAACCGCGATCGACTCCCCGGCCCCGAACCGCTTGGCGAAGTCGTCGCGCTCGAGCAGGCGCGCAACGGTCGACTTCGAGCACAGGCGTACGAAATCGGACGCGGAGAAGGCGTCCATCCATTCGCTATTGAAACGCACCTCGGCGCGTTCGACATCGAGAACCCGCGCCACCTGCTCGACATAGGTGGTCGCGTTGCGGCGGACGGCCTCGGCATCGAGAGCCGGCCGGGTCTTCTTGCGACCCGACGGATCGCCGATCCGAGCGGTGAAGTCTCCGACCAGGAAGATCGGGAGATGGCCGAGATCCTGGAAGCGACGCAGCTTTCCGAGGACGACGGTGTGCCCCAGGTGCAGATCCGGCGCCGACGGGTCCATACCGAGCTTCACGCGCAGCGGGCGCCCATCGCGGAGCGACGCCTCGAGGCGCGGGCGCAGATCCTCCTCACCGAGGAGCTGCTCGGCCCCTCTGCGAATCGCGGCGAGCTGTGCATCGACGTCGCGCGCGAGTCCCGGATCGCTGCTCACTGGCTCGACTCCCGTCCCTTCGGGTCGACCGGCTCGACCCGGACCACACCGCGCTCGCTCACGATCGCCCGCACCCGGCGGTCGCCGTCACCCGCGGGCACGGTCTCGACGATCTGATGGGCCCAGGCGATCCCGAACAGGATCGGCCCCGATCCGTCGGCGCCACCGGCGATTCCCTCCGGCCCGAGACCCCGGTCGCGCGGAAGGCTCCGATCGTAGAAGCCCGCGCCCCGGCCGAGCCGGTTCCCGCGCCGGTCGAAGGCCCGCCCGGGAACGAGTACCAGGTCGCCCCCGCCCGGCGAACGCCCCGCGATCCCGACGTGCGGCGCGAGGACACCGTAGCGTCCCGGAACGAGATCCTCCCGGTCCGCCACCGGCGCGAACACGAGCGCGTCGCCCTCGATGCGCGGAAAGAGCGCCGGCTTGCCTTCCTTCCGACATCGCTCGAAGAGGGGGTCCAGGGGCATCTCGTCGGGCAGCCCCGAGTAGAAGCACACGCAACGGGCCACACGGAACTCGGGGGTGTCGACGAGGGCCTCGCACACCGCGTGAGAGGCCGTGAGCGCCTGGGACGGCGCGGCGCACCCGGCGCGCCGGATGGCTCGGCGAAGCGTGTGTTTCGCCTCTGCGAGGGGAGTCAGACCTGTTCCAGGGAGTCGATCAGGTCGACGAGATCGCGGACACGCTGCGGCTCGATGGAGAGCCCATCGCTCATGCGGGCGGACTCCGGGTCCGCCTCAGAAGCCGGCTCGCCATGCGCCGACGCCGCAGGCTGCGATCGTCGGGCGGCGAGCAGGTCGCTCGCGATGTTGAGGGCCGCGAGCACCGCGACGTCGAGCGTATCGACCGTTCCCGTCCGCTCGCGGACACGATGCATGGTCCGGTCGACCAGCTCGGCCACGCGCACGATCGACTCCTGATCGCGATCGCTCCGAACCCGATATGGTTTTCCCAGGATGTGGACGGCCACCGAGGCTCGCCCGGTCACTCCGCGGCCCCCGCCTCCTGACGTGACGGGTCGGCCAGGCGCGCCACGACGCCGGCGTCGAGCTGCCCCACGCGGCCGATCAGATCATCCAGGCGCTTGGCCACGTCCTGGCGGCGCTGGTTGAGGCGTCTCACCTCTTCCTCGAGCGCGCGGATTCTCTCCTCGTTCCTGGCGAGCTCGTCGCGCAAGCTCGCTCTCTCGCGCAGCGAGTCTCGGGCCGAGGCCACCAGACGATGGACCCGGTCCTCGAGCAGCATGAAGAGGTCGCCCGGGGCATCGTCGGCTGGGAACGCCCCGCTCTCGGAGGTCGCGCCGATCGGGAGGTGCGGATCCACTTCACCCGGGTTCACGCTCGGACTCGTGCCCGGTTTCGTGGTGACGGGCTTCGGCGGGCCGGCTTCCGCGGCGCTCGGGGACATGTCGTCGGCTCGGGCCGACGCCGAGGGTCGCGGCGTGGCGGCGTGGCGTCCGTCGGCGACATCCTCGGAATCGCCGACGGGGCCTTGATCGTCGCGTAGCGTCAATCCGCGAATGATCGAACCCCCCGTCGCTCGATCCTACCGATGGCCACGGTGGCGTCAAGTGTGTTCGCTGTCGCGAGGCATCTTCAAACGCAGGTTGGACCCGCGGCGCGCCCACGGCGCGCGTGACGACTAGTAGGTGCCGGTGCGCGACTGCAGATACGTGTGCCCGACCAGGTACGTGTCGACGGCGCGCGCCGCCTCGCGACCTTCCCACTGTGCCCACACCACCAGGGACTGGCCCCGACGGCAATCGCCGGCGGCGAACACGCCGGGTTCGCTCGTCACGAACTCGCGCGTCGTCGCCGCCACGTTGCCGCGACCATCGAGGTTCACGCCGAGCTGCTCCACCAGCCCCTCGCGGGTGGGGTGTACGAAGCCCATGGCGAGCAGGACCAGATCGGCCGGGATCCGGAAGTTCGAATCGGGCACCTCCTCGAGTGACGGCCGACCGCTCGCGTCGGGCTCGCCGAAGCGCACGCGCACTCCCTCGAGTTCTTCCACGCGCCCGCCGGACCCGTGGAGCTGCTTCGTCATGAGGGCGTACTTGCGCTCGCCGCCCTCCTCGTGGGAGCTCGAGGTCCGGAACATCAGGGGCCACTGCGGCCACGGCGTGCTCGAATCTCGCGCGTCGGGCGGACGCTCGAGCAGCTCGATCGACGTCACCGACTTCGCCCCCTGGCGGTGCGAGGTGCCGATGCAATCGGAGCCGGTGTCGCCTCCACCGAGGATCACCACGTGCTTGTCCGTGGCGAGGATCGGCGCCTCGTGGACGTCGTCGCCCGCCACGCGGCGATTGCTCTGGCCGAGGAAATCCATGGCGAAGTGGACGCCGTCGAGTTCGCGTCCAGGAACGGGCAGATCGCGCGGCACCTCCGACCCCGTGCACAGCAGCACCGCATCGAAGCTCTTGCGCAGATCGCTCGCCGTGAGGTCCTCGCCGACGTGGACGCCGGTCTGGAAGGCGACACCCTCCTCGCGCATCTGCTCGAGCCGCCGGTCGATCAGCCACTTCTCGAGCTTGAAGTCCGGGATTCCGTACCGGAGCAGGCCTCCGATGCGGTCGCTCTTCTCGAACACCGTGACCGTGTGTCCGGCCCGCGTGAGCTGCTGCGCGGCCGAGAGTCCGGCGGGACCCGATCCGACCACCGCCACCGACCGCCCCGTCCGGCGCTCGGGCTTCTGCGGATGCACCCAGCCCTCTTCCCAACCCTTTCGGATGATCTCCCACTCGATCTGTTTGATCGTGACGGGATCCTGGTTGATGCCGAGCACGCAAGCCGCCTCGCAGGGGGCGGGACACACCAGACCGGTGAACTCGGGGAAATTGTTCGTTGAATGGAGTCGCGCGAGCGCGTCCTCCCACTTGTCGCGGTAGACGAGGTCGTTCCAGTCGGGAATGATGTTCCCGAGCGGACAGCCGTTGTTGCAGAACGGGATACCGCAATCCATGCAGCGCGCGGCCTGCCGCTGCACCTGCTCCACCGGCGGGTCGGCTTGCACCTCGTTCCAGTCGCGCAGACGCTCCTCGACGGGGCGATACGGCGTGTTCTCCCGTCCGTGTTCGAGAAATCCGGTCGGCTTACCCATCTCCTGTCCCTGCCTCGAGGCGCGTGTCGAGCGCCAGCTTGAGATCGCGCGGGAAGACCTTCACGAACTTCGGCGCGAGTGCATTCCACTTTCGGAGCACCTCTTCGGCGCGATCGCTCCTCGTGTACTGGAAGTGGCGGCGCACCAGGCGCTGCACCACCTCTTCGTCTTCGGGCGTGAGCGTCTCGAGGTCGACACGCTCGTGGTTCACCCGAAGATGGAAGTCACCATCGAGGTCGAGCACGAAGGCGAAGCCGCCGCACATTCCGGCCCCGAAGTTGCGGCCGACCCGGCCGAGCACGACCACGCGGCCTCCCGTCATGTATTCGCAGCCGTGGTCGCCCACGCCCTCCACGACGGCCTCGGCCCCGCTGTTGCGCACGGCGAATCGTTCGCCCGCGATGCCCTGGAAGTAGGCCTCGCCGCCCGTCGCCCCATAGAGGCTGACGTTCCCGGTGATGATGTTCTCGGATGGCTCGAAGGTCGATCCATCGGGCACCCGCACGGCGATCTTCCCGCCGCACAGACCCTTGCCGCAGTAGTCGTTGGTATCGCCTTCCACCGAGATGCTGATTCCGGAGGTGCAGAATGCCCCGAGACTCTGGCCGGCGGAGCCCCGGAACCGGATCTGGATCGTGTCCTCCGGGAGACCGGCCTCTCCATACTTCCGCGACACCTCGGATCCGAGGATCGTACACGCGGTGCGGTCGGTGTTGCGGATGGGCAGGTCGATGCGTACCGGCTCGGCGCGCTCCAGGGCGGGCTGGGCCAGCTCGAGCAGCTTCGTGTCGAGCACCTCGTCGAGGCCGTGGTCCTGGGTGCCGCAGTGTCGGATGGCGTGGTCGACATCGGGCTTGTAGAGAAGCTCGCTGAAGTCGAGGCCGCGCGTCTTCCAGTGGTCGATCGCGCGGTTCACCTCCAGACGGTCGACCCGGCCGATCATCTCGTCGACGCTGCGGAAGCCCAGCTCCGCCATGATGCGACGCAGGTCCTCGGCAACGTAGTAGAAGTAGCGGACGACGTGCTCGGGCTGCCCCTCGAAGCGTTTGCGGAGCTCGGGGTTCTGCGTCGCGATTCCGACCGGGCAGGTGTTCAGGTGACAGACCCGCATGAGGATGCAGCCCATCGCCACCAGCGGGGCCGTCGAGAAGCCGTACTCATCGGCTCCGAGCAGCGCAGCAATGGCGACGTCTCGCCCGGTCTTGAGCCCCCCATCGGTCTGGACCCGGATGCGACCACGCAGGTCGTTCATCACCAGCACCTGCTGGGTCTCGGCGAGTCCGATCTCCCAGGGAAGACCGGCGTACTTGATCGAGGCCTGGGGCGAGGCGCCCGTGCCCCCGTCGTGGCCCGAGATCAGGACCCCATCGGCCTTCCCCTTGGAGACGCCCGCGGCAATGGTCCCGACCCCGGTCTCCGACACCAGCTTCACGCTGATGTTGGCCTGCCGATTGGCGTTCTTGAGGTCGTAGATGAGCTGCGACAGATCCTCGATGGAGTAGATGTCGTGATGCGGCGGGGGCGAGATCAGACCGACGCCCGGCGTCGAGTGCCGCACGCGGGCGATGGTCTCGTTGACCTTGTGGCCCGGCAGTTCGCCGCCCTCACCGGGCTTGGCGCCCTGGGCGATCTTGATCTGGATCTCGTCGCCGTTCACCAGGTACCAGCTCGTCACGCCGAAACGGCCCGACGCCACCTGCTTGATCGCGCTCCGCCGCAGGTCGCCGTTGGGCTCGGGCGGGAAGCGGTCGGGATCCTCGCCCCCCTCGCCGGTATTCGACTTGCCGCCGATCCGGTTCATCGCGATCGCGAGGGTCTGGTGCGATTCGAGCGAGATCGACCCGTACGACATCGCCCCCGTGCAGAAGCGCCTCATGATCGCTTCGGCGGGCTCCACCTCGTCAACGATGATGCGGCCTTCGTAGCAGTGGCCGGTGTCG
>CAYYUT010000193.1:0-6984 GCA_964474935.1 uncultured Spirochaetales bacterium | reverse complement strand
TCACGTGTCCGACTCGGTCAGCGTCATCGACATCGTCCCGGGCAGCGCCACCCAGTACAGCGTGATCGACACCGTCCAGTCCTGGGACGCCTTCTTCGTGACCACCTTCGACGAGCCCGTCGGCATCGCCTTCGCCAACGCCGACAAGGCCTACGTCGCGCTCTCGTCGCGCAACCAGATCGCGGTCGTCGACGCCAACACCCGGAACGTGACGAAGTTCGTGCCCATCTCGGCGCAGGATCCCCGGGCCATCCGGGTCGCCAACGGATCGCTGTACGTGCTGCCCTTCGAGTCGATGAACCAGAGCGAGCTCTCGGCCTGCCCGCTGCAGGCGAACCTGAATCAGCTCGATGCCGTGCTCGGCGTCGGATTCAACATCCCCGTCGATCTGAGCGAGCCGCCCGACTGCACCTTCGATCTGCTCCAATTCGTCGACTTCCTCGGGAACCCGAACGTACCGAGCGCCACCAAGAACATCGTGATCGATCCCGACGTGCCCGACCGCGACCTCTTCGTGTTCTGCACGGCCGACGAGTCGGTCCAGACGGTCGTCTCGGGACTCGGGACCCTGCTCTACGGCATCGCCGTCACCAACGGCGGGAAGGTCTTCGTCACCCAGACCGACGCGCGCAACGAGGTGAACGGGTGCGAGTACCAGGGCTGCGGCGAGTCGGGACCGAAGAACAACCTGGTCCAGCTCGACAACAAGATGTTCGTGAACGAGCTGTCGGTGCTGCAGTGCTTCTCCGGAATCTGCACCCAGGCCACCCAGGTCGAGCTCGATCCGACCCCGGGGCACGCGAATGCGCTCTCGACGCCCTACGGCATCCAGGCGAGCGACGACGGGACGACGCTGGTGGCCGTGGCCGCCGGCAGCAGCCGTCTGTTCACGGTGGACGCGGCGAGCAACCAGCTCGTCGGAACGCTGGACCTCGGGAGCGGCAACAGTCTCGGCCAGCAGATCCCGCGCGCGCTGGCGCTGATCTCGGACGCGCAGGGGGCGCCCTGGCGGGCCATCGTGCACAACACCCTGGCCGGCAGTCTGGCGGTGGTGGACGTGAGCAACCCGGCGGTGCCGGCCCTTCTCGAGGAGATCGCGCTGCCGGCGAGCAGCATCGCCTCGCCGATCGAGCGCGGCCGGATCGCCTTCAACAACGCCTTCGCCTCGACCTCGGGCAACTTCTCGTGCGCGAGCTGCCATCCCGACGGCCACACCGACCAGCTGCTCTGGCGGATCGGTGGCGCCTGCTTCCACGCGGGCTGCACGGGCGACGACGAAGCCCGCAGCACCATGCCAATCCGCGGACTCCGCGACACGCTCCCGCTGCATTGGGACGGCTCGCTCGGGGATCCCTTCGGCGGCCCGAACGGCGCCGTGGGCGACAGCGGCGACGCGGGTGCGAACTGCAGCCTCGACGGTCCGGACGGCGACATCCCGTGCTTCCGGCAGCTCGTGAATGCCAGCCTTTCGGGCGTGATGTGCGACCAGGTGGGCGGCTGCGCCGTCGGGAGCTCCGGGCTCCCCGGCCTCCTCACCGACGACGAGCGGACCGACATGGCCCATTTCCTCGGCGCCGTGTCCTACCCGCCCGCACGCTCGCGGCGTCTCGACGAATCGCTCTCGACCGCCGCGCTCGGCGGCTTCGCCGACTTCTTCATCGACCACGGCGCCGGCAACCAGCTGCTGCAGCAGCAGTCGGTGAGCACCTGCGGCGACACCGACGTCGGATGTCACTCGCTTCCGCTCACCTCGGACACGAACTCGAGCCAGCTCGGCGGCTTCGACGTTCCGACCATGCGCGGCCTGAACGACCGGTTCGTCCACTTCTCGAACGGCCTGACCTCGTCCGAGGAGACGCTGGTCTTCGCGCGCGACCCGCAGCAGGCGGTGGACGACACGGGGCTCGGCGGGTTCTTCGAGGGTCTGCTCTCGATCGCCGTCGATCTGGTGGGTATTCCCGATGCCGTACCGGCCTGGGATCCCGTCAACGTGGGCTACGACGAGGCCACGACCTTTGCCGCCTCCTTCGCGTTCTTCGACCCGGTCTACGGCGTCGGCCCGACCCGGATGTTCCAGATGATCGAGGAGGCGAGCACCGGCTTCGCCGGCGCCTACGGCCGGCAGGTCACCCTCAATCCTACGACGGCCCCGCTCGGGTCGGTGGCCCTGCTCCTCGACATGCTGGAGGACTCGGACGCCAAGGGGCTCGTGAATCTGAAGGCCGAGGGTCTGCGCAACGGCCAGCCGGTGACGCTCCAGTTCGTCGACGGCCACTACGCCGGCAAGGACAACGACCCGAAGCTCACCCGCGCCGAGCTGCTCGCGGAGGTGGCCGCGGAGACCACGCTGGTGACGGCCACGGCCTACGCGCGGAGTCGGGTGCGCCCCGGGGCGCTGCTCCAGCCGCTGATCTCGCCGCGCGCGCTCGGACCCGTCCCGCAGCTCCCGGAGCTCTCGGGCGCGAGTCCGACCGAGCCGATCCAGGTGGCCGGCGTCCGGGTCGAGTGCCCCGAGATCAATGCCGATCGGGGTCAGTCGGTACCGACCTGTCCGGCGGCGCAGAGCCGGATCCTGCTCGATGGCTCGCTGGTGCCGGGCACGCTCGCCTGCGTGGGCGGCAACTTCACGCGGGGCGACACCGACCTCGCGCGGGTGTGCGAGACCGGCGAGGTCGACATCGTGCTCGATGCGGCGCCCTCGGACGGCTTTCACGTGATCCAGGTCTTCACCGAGAAGGGTCAGATCTCCAACGAGATGCCGATCTGCGTGAACATGGACTGCGTGTGCGACTCGCCACCCTGCCCGACCATCTAGGCGGGCATCCGGGCGAGCGCCGAACGGCCGCGATCGGGCCGGCGGGGGCGACCCCGCCGGCCGGCGCCGCGCCTTCCCGCCGCTCCAAGCAGCCGCACCATCGGTCACCTACGGCTCAGCCGGGGGCCGCGAGCGACCGATGGGTCTGGAGTGCTTCGCCAGCCCCCGGAGCGGCTGATATGATGGCTGGGATGCCGAGCTCAGCGTCCCCTCCGTCGTACGTCCGGAGAACCGCGTTCCCGAGGCTCCCGGTCGGTCGCGCGATGCATCGCCGCACCACGGCCCGCGCCCTGCGCCACGCATGCGCTGCGTTCCTACTGCTCGCCGGCGCCGTGGCCGTCGCCGACGCCCCGGCGGCGAGCGCGGAATCCACGCTCAACTGCCGCTCCCTGCCCCGGATGATCTCGAGCTATCTCCAGACCCATCTGAAGCACCGGCGTCTCGACACCGAGATCCGACGGCGAACGCTCGGGGCCTACCTCGACAGCCTCGACCCCTCCAAGACCCTGTTTCTCGCGAGCGAGGCCCAGGCCTTCGAGGACTCGGGCGACGACTTCTTCCAGCGCATCGCCCGCGGCGATTGCGCCCCGCTCGAGGCGCCGAACGCCCTCGCGCTCGAGCGGTATCAGGAGATGGAAGAGCTCGTGCGCAGCTATCTCGGTAGCGAGAGCTTCGCGCTCGACGGCACGCTCGAGCTCGTGCTCGACCCCGACGACCGGGGCTTCCAATCGACGCACGAGGCGCGCCGCGATCTGGTGCGTCGACTCGTCCAGTTCCAGCTCTCGAACTACCTGGTCGACGAGGTCGAGACGCCGGTCGCCAAGGAACGTCTGACGCATCGCTACGAGCTGATGACCAAGCGCGCCTCGGAGCGAGACTCGTCCGATCTCTATTCGTCCCTGCTCGACGCCTTCGCGCGCTCGCTCGATCCCCATTCGAGCTACTTCTCGGCCGACGCGCTCGAGGACTTCCAGATCGGGATGGCGCTCTCGCTCGAGGGCATCGGCGTCGGGCTCTCGTCGCGCGACGGCTACCCGGTGGTCGAGCAGGTGATTCCGGGCGGCGCGACCGACCGGGCCAATGCGCTCAAGCCCGACGACAAGATCGTCGCCGTGGCCCAGGACGGCGAGCTTCCGGTATCGGTGGTCGACATGGACCTCCGTGACGTGGTGCGCCTGATCCGGGGCAAGAAGGGCACCGCCGTCCGTCTCACCGTCCTACGCGAGGCCGAGACGGCCGAGCGCTTCTCGGTCTCGATCATTCGCGACACGATCGACCTGAAGGAGCAGGCCGCCAGCCTGCGCTTCGAGGAGCGCGCCGTCGACGGGCGCAAGCTCAAGCTGGCAGTCATCGAGCTACGCTCGTTCTACGGCGCCAAGAACCCTCGAAGCCGACGCTCCACCGACGACATGCGCCGGCTGCTCTCCGAGGTGCGCGAGGCGAACGCGGACGGACTTCTCCTGGATCTGTCGCGCAACGGCGGCGGAAATCTCGAGTTCGCGGTCGCGATCTCGGGCTTCTTCATCCGCAAGGGCGGCGTGGTCGCCATTCGCGAAGCGAGCGGCCGCGCCAAGATCCTCCGCGACCCGGACGACGACCTGCTCTTCGACGGCCCAATGGTCGTGCTGGCGTCGCGTCTCTCGGCCTCCGCCTCCGAGATCCTGGCCGGCGCGCTCAAGGACTACGATCGGGCCGTCATCGTCGGCGACCGACACACGTTCGGGAAGGGCACCGTCCAGACGGTGATCCCGCTCACGCCCGGACTCGGGGCGCTCAAGGTGACGACCGCGATGTTCTTCCGCCCGGGCGGCACCTCGACGCAGCTCTCGGGCGTGGAACCCCACGTCGTCGTGCCGTCACTCTATGACCGCGATCGCTTCGGCGAACGCCATCAGGACTACGCGCTCCCGGGGCAGTCGATGGTGCCCTTCCTGCCCGAGGGCGACGCGACCCGCAAGCGCCGCGGCTACACCCCGCTCGATCCGACCACCCTCTCGGAGCTGTCTCGACGCTCGCAGGCCCGCGTCGCCGGGAACGAAGGGTTCGACGAGGTGGCCGAGAAGCTCGCCGAGGCCGAGAACAATGAGGGTGTCCTCGTCCTGTCGGAGGTGCTCGAGCGGGGCGCCGCCGCCGAGACCGGCTCCGAGACGGGCGTCGACGAATCGACCGGGTCGGAGAGCACCGTCGCGAGCGGCGACGCCGCGATCCCGCCGCAGCCCCGGGACACCACTGCGGACGACGACGACGAGCTGTCGATCCAGGCCCAGGAGTCGTTGAACATCCTGGCCGATCTGATCGCGCTCAGCGTCTGAGCGACGGCGGCGCGTCCAGCACCGGCTGGAGTCGCGCCAGCTCCGGGTGGAAGCCCGGCTGCCAGGGGAAGAGCCCTTCCGGATCGGGCCACACGCATTGCAGGGCCGGGAAACCGGCGCCTCGGTAGTACCAGCCCGCGTACCCCAGGAAGACCGGATACCAGGCCTTCGCGACATCGCGGAAGGCGCAATCACGGCCCACCAGGATGCCCGACGCCTCGCTCCCGCCCTCGAAGCGGCGTCCCTCGCGCACCTGCTCGCCCACCGCGTTCACCAGCTGGTGCAGGAACTCGAGATCGGGTCCGACGACCACGATCTCCGGGTGATCGAAACGTTCGTGAAGACCGATCGAAAACGCGTGCGGCGGCCCCTCGGCGTCCTCGAGCACCTTGACGACGTGCCACCCGACCTCTCGGATGTCGCGCAGGACGCGGGAATCGATCTCGGGGCGTTCGGACATCGGACAACGGACGGTAGGACGGACCCCGCGTGCCGTGCTACCCAGAGGGCATGGCGCTCCAGATCCTGAATCAGCCCGACGACGTGCTCGAGAAGCTTCGCAACGCGATTCGCGAGGCGATTCCGGACGGCGAGGTGTCGGTGCGCAGCCTGAGCCCCGGACACTTCGAGATCCGGGTCGTCTCGCCGGTCTTCGAGGGGAAGACGCGGGTGGCCAAGCAGCAGCTCGTCTACGGAGCCATCGCCCATCTGATGAGCGGCGATGCTCCGGCCGTCCACGCGATCGACCGGCTCGAGACCCTCACCCCCTAGCTCCAGGAAACCGCCACGGTGATCGATCTCCACTACTGGCCGACCCCCAACGGTTGGAAGATCTCGATCGCTCTCGAAGAAATGGGGCTCGACTATCGGGTCGAGCTCGTGAACATCGGGCGCGGCGAGCAGTTCGAGCCGGACTTCCTGGCCATCAGCCCGAACAACCGGATGCCGGCCATCGTGGATCACGATCCGCCCGACGGTGCGGAGCCGATCTCGGTGTTCGAGTCGGGTGCCATCCTGCTCTACCTCGCCGAGAAGAGCGGTCGCTTCCTTCCCAAGGACGTGCGCGGACGGGTCGAGGTGAGCGAGTGGCTGATGTGGCAGATGGGGGGTCTCGGTCCGATGCTCGGCCAGAACCATCACTTTCGTCAGTACGCGCCCGAGCCGATCGAGTATGCGATCGAGCGCTACACGAACGAAGCCCACCGCCTCTACGGCGTGCTCGACCGCCGACTCGACGGCCGCGAGTTCATCTGCGGCGAGCTCTCGATCGCAGACATGGCGTGCTGGCCCTGGGTCGTCCCACACGAGCGCCAGGGCGTCGCGCTGCACGAGTTCCCGAACGTGGCTCGCTGGTTCGACGCCATGAAGGCCCGTCCCGGAGTGAAGCGGGGCTTCGAGGTGGGGCTCGACATCCGGCAGGCGGCCCAGAAGCAGGGCGGCATGGACGACGAGGCGAAGCGCGTCCTGTTCGGCCAACGCGCGCGACCCTGACCCGATCCCAGGGCCCGGACGCACCGCCCTCGCCCTGACACGGCCCACGGCCCACAGCCCAGCCGGACGCGCCGCCTGCGCCTCCTGCCCCGCGGGGCACACGCTCAGGCCCGCATGCCGGGGAGTCGATGCTAGGAATATCCGTGCATCACGATAAACTGATGCACGACCGGTTCCCGCACGCGTCTTCCGAAGATCGAGGCGCCCGCCCCCACGACGCGTGCTCCCACCCGAGCGACCCGTTCGGCCGAAGAACGGGCAAAGGAGAATCCATGAGCGAACGACTGCCCTTCAAGGTGAAGGACCTGGGCGAGGCCGAGGCCGGCCGCAAAGAGCTCCGCCTGCCCGAGCACGAGATGCCGGGCC
>CAYYUT010000192.1:0-7036 GCA_964474935.1 uncultured Spirochaetales bacterium | reverse complement strand
GGCGCCTCGCGGCCCTCGCTCAGCACCATCGCGGCGTAGGCCTTGGCGACGCGGTCCCAGCGCTGGTCGCGGTCCATCGCGTAGTAGCGGCCCATCACCGTGGCGATGTGGCCGCCGTTGCGCTCCACCACGGGCAGGATCCGTTCGAGGTAGCCCTCGCCCGAGGTCGGCGGGGTGTCGCGTCCATCGAGGATGGCGTGCACGGCGGTCGGGATGTCGTGCGCGCCGCAATGGTCGAGGAGCTGGGCGAGATGGTCCATGTGGCTGTGGACGCCGCCGTCCGAGAGCAGGCCCACCAGGTGCAGGTGGCCGCCCGTCTCGCCCACCGCCGCGAATACGTTCTGGAAGGCTTCGTTGCTCTCGAGGGCGCCCCCGGCGAGGGCGCGTTGGATGCGCACGATGTCCTGGTCGATCACCCGGCCCGCGCCCATCGTCATGTGGCCCACCTCGGAGTTGCCCATCTGTCCCGGCGGCAGGCCGACGGCTTCGCCCGAGGTCTCGAGCTGAGCGTGCGGGAACTCGCGGGCGAGGCGCTCGAAGCAGGGGGCGTGGGCGACGGCGGTGGCATCGTGCTCGCCGCGGTCGCCCAGACCGAAGCCGTCGAGCACCACCAGAACGACCGGACGGCTCATCGGGCGACGCGTCCGGGCGCGGCGTCTCCCACCTGGATCCCCGGCGCGTCGCTCCAGAGACGCTCGAGGCTGTAGTAGTCGCGCACGTCCTCGCGGAAGACGTGGAGGATCGCGTCGTTCATGTCGATCAGGACCCAGCGCCCCTCGTCGTAGCCCTCCACGCCGAGCGGCTTCTCGCCCGTGAGGCGGGCCGCCTCGACGACGGCATCGGCGATCGACCGGACATGGCGATCGGAGCGACCGGTCGCGAACAGGAACGAGTCGGCAAACGAGGAAAGTTCCCGAACATCCAGCGCCACCACGTCTTCCGCTTTGCGGTCCAGGGCTGCATCGGCCAGCAGGCGCACCTTTTCGAGCCGCTCCATGTCCGGTCTACCGATCCTCCTTCGCCGGCGCGGGTGATCCGACGCGAGGCTCGCGAGGCGCGGGCGGGCGGGATTCGGGGGCCGGCGCAGCGTAGACGCCGCTCGCTTCGACCGCCTCGCGAACGTTCTCTGGAAGGAGATAGCGCACCGAGCGGCCGGCCTGCAGCCGTCGCCGGATGTCCGACGAGGAGATGGCGAGGGGGATGGTCGGCACCACCCGGATCCAGGTGTCGCCCTGGCGGTGGCGCGCCAGGCGCCCGTCCGGCGAGAGCTCGAACAGGCGCCGCGCCACGTCCGGAAGGAGCTCGGCGAGCCGCTCCTCGTGCCCCGGAGGGCGGGGAATCACGGCCAGATGGGCGCTCGCGAGGATCGACTCGGGGTCCTTCCAGGAGTCGAGCTCCACGAAGGCGTCCTCGCCGATCACGAAGACCGGCTCGCTCGGGCGGAGCCGGTCGGCGAGGATCCGGAGCGTGTCGGCCGTGAACGACGGACCCGCCCGCTCCACCTCGATGGCGTCGACCTCGAAGCGGGGATTGCGGTCGGTGGCGAGGCGGGTCCAGGTGAGACGCAGCTCGGCCGGCGCCAGCCCTCCGGGCTCGCCGGCCGGTTTGTGGGGCGGCGAGGCGTTGGGCACGAAGCGGATGTGGTCGAGACCGAGCCGCTCGACGAGCTCTTCGGCTGCGCGCAGATGTCCGAGGTGGATGGGATTGAAGGTGCCGCCGAAGATGCCGATCCGGCTCATTCGCGGAGCTGACCGTCCCCGTAGAGCACGAACTTCCGGGTCGTGAGCTCTTCGAGCCCCATCGGTCCGAAGGCGTGGAGCTTCGACGTCGAGATCCCGATCTCGGCCCCGAGTCCCAGCCGGAACCCGTCCGCGAAGGCGGTGGAGCAGTTCACGCCGACGGTCGACGAGTTCACCCGGCGGAGGAACTCCTGCGCGTTGCGGTAGCTCTCGGTGACGATCACCTCGGTGTGGTCGGAGCCGTGGCGTCGCAGGTGGTCGATGGCGGCGTCCATGTCGTCGACCACCCGGACGGCGAGGATCTTGTCGAGGAACTCCGCGCTCCAGTCCGAGTCGCCCGCGGCGATCGCTTCGGGGAAGACCTCGCAGGTCTCGGGGCAGCCCCGGATCTCGACGCCCTCCTCGTGGAGCGCCTTCAGGACTCCGGGCAGCACGCTGTGGGCGGCGCGTCGATGCACGAGCAGGGTCTCGAGCCCGTTGCAGACGGCCATCTGGCGGATCTTCGAATCGAGGACGATACGCCGGGCCATCTCGGCGTCGGCGTCGGCGTCCAGGAAGACGTGACACACGCCGGCGTCGTGCTTGATGACCGGAACGGTGGCGTGCTCGACGACGTGACGGATCAGGCCGGGGCCGCCGCGCGGGATCACCAGATCGACGAAGCGATCGGCGCGCACGAGCGGGGCGATCGCGGCGCGATCGGTGGTGTCGAGGATGGAGATGGCGTCCTCGGGGATTCCGACGTCGCGCGCGGCCGCGCGCAGCGCCTCGGCGAGCGCGAGATTCGAGCGGATCGCCTCGGAGCCGCCGCGCAGGATCACGGCGTTCCCCGCCTTCAGGCAGAGCGCGGCGGCATCGACCGTCACGTTGGGACGCGACTCGTAGATGATCCCGATCACCCCGAGCGGAATGCGCATGCGCCCCACCCGCAGACCGTTCGGCCGCACCGACATCTGGCTGATCTCGCCCACGGGGTCGGGGAGCGCGGCGACGTCGCGCAGCCCGGTGAGCATGTCGCGCCACTTGTCGCCCTCGAGCGCCAGGCGCCGCACGAGCGGGGCGGCCACGCCGCGCGTCTCGGCCTCGCGCATGTCGGCCCGGTTGGCCTCGAAGATGGCGTCGCGCGCCCCCTCGAGCCGCTCGGCCGCCCGGGCGAGCCAGGCGTTCTTCTCGTGGCCCGAGAGCTCGGCGCAGCGGGGCGCGGCCCGCCGTGCGCGCTCGCAGAGAGCCAGCACCCCGGCGGTGAGGTCGGTCGCGGCGTCGGATCGCGAAGGGCTGTTAGGGCTCATGCTCGGGTTTCCGTGTCGTCGCTGGGCTCGTCGTCGATGGCTCCCGGGGCGACGCTCTGCCGCGTGGCCGCGCCCGAGCGACCACCGGCCCCGATCGATGGGTCGCCGCCCTCCGGCGGCGTGCCGCCGTGTGGCACGAGCACCAGATTGCTCCGGTGCACCACCGCGCCGCCATTGGAATATCCTAGCACTTCCGCGATCTTCCCCGTTGGCAGACCGAGCATGCGGGCGATGTCGGCTGAGCCGTAGGCCGTGAGCCCGCGCGCGATCTCGTGGCCCTCGGGATCGACGCAGGCCACCACGTCGCCGATCCCGAACTTGCCGGCCACCGACACGATGCCCGCCGGGAGCAGGCTGCTGCCGCGCTCTCCGAGCGCGCGGGCGGCGCCGGCGTCCACCCGGATCTCGCCCCGCGGCCGGGTCGAGAAGGCCAGCCAGTGCTTGCGGCTCCGGAGCCGGTGTCCGGCCAGGAAGAGGGTGCCGATGGGTCTGCCGGCGAGCAGGTCGATGAGCGCATTGCGGCGCTTCCCGTGGCAGATCACCGTGGCGGCGCCGGAGCGGGCCGCGGTGTCGGCCGCCTGCAGCTTCGTGACCATGCCGCCGCGTCCGAAGGCGCTGCCCTCACCGCTCGCCGCCCGCCGGATGGCCGGGGTGATCGCCTCGACCACGTCGAAGCGCTCCGGGAGCGGTGCGCCCGGCTCGGGGCGAGCCGCGTACAGGCCTTCCACGTCGCTCAGGATGACGAGCAGATCGGCGCCCACCAGGTTCACGACCGTCGCCGAGAGGTTGTCGTTGTCGCCGAAGCGGATCTCGTCGGTGGCGACCGTGTCGTTCTCGTTCACGATCGGCACGACGCCCTCCCTCAGCAGGATGTTCATCGTGTTGCGCGCGTTCAGATAGCGCTCGCGGCTCTGGAGCCCGCCCTGGGTGACGAGGATCTGGGCCACGCGACGTCCGTAGCGCGCGAAGCGCCGGCGGTAGGTCTCGATCACACCGATCTGGCCGACCGCGGCCGCCGCCTGCATGCGCGGGATCTCGTGGGTGCGCTCCCAGGCGAGGAGATGGCTCCCCATGGCCACCGCGCCCGACGACACCAGCACCACCTCGCGGCCCTCGTCGGCCAGCCGCGAGATCTGGCGCGCGAGCGAGCCGAACACGCGGCTCTCCATCGCCCCGGCATCGGTGAGGACACTGCTCCCCACCTTCACGACGATGCGGCGGGCCTCGCGGACGCACCGGCGCGCGTCGCTCACGACGCGCCCGCCCCGGCCCGGGCGTCGTCTGCGGAGCCGGGCTCTTCGGCCTCGGCCTCGGCCGAGGCCTCGTCGATGGCGTCGCGCATCGCCTCGACGAGCGCGCGGATCCCGAGCCCGGTGGCCGACGAGATGCGTACCACCTGGGCGCCGCGCGCGCGGAGCTCCGCCTCGATCGGGGCCAGCGCATCCGACTCGGACACCAGATCGAGCTTCGAGAGGGCCACGATCTCGCGCCGGCGGGCGAGCGCCGGATCGTAGGCGGCGAGCTCGCGGCGGAGCGTCGCGTAGTCGGCCAGCGGGTCCCGGCCTTCGAGGAGCGCGCTACCCACGTCGAGCACGTGAACGAGCACGCGGGTCCGCTCGACGTGACGCAGGAATCGGTCGCCGAGGCCGTGGCCCTCGCTCGCGCCCTCGATCAGGCCCGGGATGTCGGCCACCACGAAGCGCCGCTCGCCGAGTTCGACCACGCCGAGCATCGGGATCAGGGTGGTGAAGGGGTAGTTCGCGACGCGGGGACGCGCTTTCGAGATGGTGCGGAGCAGGGTCGACTTGCCCGCGTTCGGGAGCCCGGCCAGTCCGACGTCGGCGAGGAGCTTGAGGGTCAGGCGGAGCCGGCGCAGGCCCCCCGGGCGGCCCCGCTCGGAGTGGTCGGGGGCCTGGCGGGTCGGTGTGGCGAAGCGCGCATTGCCCCGGCCCCCGCGGCCCCCGCGAGCCGCGACGAAGCGCTCGCCGTCCCGGGCCAGATCGACCAGGGGCGCGCTCCCTTCGGGCGCATCGAGGTCCTCGATCACCGTTCCGATCGGAACCCGGATCTCGCGGGTCCGGCCGTCGCGGCCGAAGCGGTTGTTGCCCTCGCCGGGGGCCCCGTTCTCGGCCTTCACCTTCCTCGCGAGCTTCTGGTCGAGGAGGGTGGCGAGATTGCGGTCGGCCACGAAGACCACGTCTCCGCCGCGGCCCCCGTCGCCGCCGTCCGGACCGCCCCGCGGCGCGAACTTCTCGCGGCGGAAGCTGGTACAGCCGTCGCCGCCGTCGCCGGCCTCGACCGTCTGGGTCGCCTCGTCGACGAACGCGTGGGTGTCTTTCATGGGCGTGCCGCCCGTTGGGGAGGGCCGGCTAGCTGCTGGCGTCGACGCCCTGGGCCGCCTCGGGCGCTTCCACGCGCGCCACGACGCGGCCGCGGCGGCGGCCGTAGTGGACCACGCCGTCGCAGAGCGCGAAGAGCGTGTAGTCCCTGCCGCAGCCGACGTTGCGACCGGGCCGGACGGTGGTGCCGACCTGGCGCACGAGGATCGAGCCGGCCGTCACCGTCTGGCCGGCGTAGACCTTGAGCCCGCGGCGCTGGGCGTTGCTGTCGCGCCCGTTGCGCGAGCTTCCCTGTCCCTTCTTGTGCGCCATGGTCTCGCCTCAGCCCTCGATCGAATCGATGCGGATCTCGGTGAATGCCTGCCGATGTCCCTGCCGGCGGCTGTAGTTCTTGCGCCGCTTCATCTTGAACACGCGGATCTTCGGCCCGCGACCTTGAGCCGTGATGGTTCCCACCACCTTGGCCCCGTCGACGAGGGGCGTGCCGATGCGAGGATCGCCCTCGCCCCCGACGAAGAGGACCTCGCCGAGCTCGATCTGGGCGCCGACGTCGCCGTCGAGCTTCTCGACGCGCACCGCCTCGCCCGGGACCACCCGGACCTGTTTTCCACCGGTTCGAACGACTGCGTACATCAGGATTCTTCCCGCTCCTGGGGACCCGGGAGTATCCGGTATCGCGGCTCGTCGTCAACGCCTTCGCGCGCGGGCTCGGCCACGGCCACCGCGCCACGGCTCGCGTCCGGATCTTCCCCGAGGGGACGCGAGCCCGGATCGAGCGGGGCCGACGAGGCGGCCTCGAAGCTGCGGTCGGGGTCGCTCCCCTCGTCGTCGGCGCTCTCCGCGGCCGGCTCCGCGCCGGCCGCGCGACCATCGCCCGGCTCGGCCGGTCCCGACGAATCGTCCATGCCGTCCAGACGGGCCGAGTCGCGCCCCTCGCGCCCCCTGCGCGCATCGCTGTCGCCGTCGGCCGCCTGCGTCGCGTCGGAATCGTCCGCGGCGTCCGCCGGGGTCGCCGAGTCCCTGGAGTCCGCGGCGTCCGCCGAGTCCGCGTCGTCCGTCACGACGCTCTCGGCCGACGGGTCCGCCCCGTCGGGCTCGTCGTCGGAACCGGTCTGGAGCTTCCCTCGTCCGTTCGCCCCGCCACGACGGCGACCGCGACCGCCACGACGCCGGCCCCGCGGCGGCGACGCCCCGTTGCCGGCCGTGTCGCCGTTCTCGTCGTCGTCCTCGTCGGCGTCGTCCTCGTCGGATGCGGCGCCCGCCGGGCCCTCGGCGGCGAGCCAGGCCAGATCCACCGCGATCGGCGGGCCCGCGTCGAGCGCCACGATCTCGAACTGCTCCTGGTGGAGGCCGGGTCGCGCGCGGATCTCGATCTCGCGCCCGAGCATCTGCTCGAGCCCGGCGAGCAGGTCCTTGTGCCGCCCGAGCAGGTGCTCGGCCACCCGGGGCGAGACGCTCACCGCGATCTGTCGGCCGCTGAAGCGGGGCAGGTCGCGCTGGATCCCGCGCAGCACCTTGTAGGTGACCGACTCCTCCGAGAGCACGTAGCCCTTGCCGTCGCAGTAGCCGCAGGGCTCGCAGAGCGTCTGCTCGAGGCTCTCGCGGGTGCGCTTGCGCGTCATCTCGACGAGCCCGAGCTCCGAGATCTTCAGGATGTTGGTCCGGGCCT
>CAYYUT010000191.1:0-7038 GCA_964474935.1 uncultured Spirochaetales bacterium | reverse complement strand
CTGCTTGCCCATTGGATCCCCCCGCCCCTCTATCTGCCAAGTTCGGGGCGGGTTCCGCAGACCTTCCCTACCGGCGGCGTCCCTTCTTGCGGTCCTTGCGGGCCTGCTTACGCTTCTTCTTCTGGGCCCGTTTGTTCGACGCCGCGCGCATGCGCCCCTTGCCGCCGCCCCCGATCCCGGGGGGGCCAGCGAGCAGGGCGCTCGGGTCCATGCCGGCCGGCAGAGCGCCCGCCGGCCCCGCGCCGGCCATCCGTCCGAGCCCCGGCACCTTGGACAGCATGCCGCCCCCGCTTCCGAGGCTTCCCATCATGTCGCGCATCTGCTCGAAGCGGCCGATGAGGTCCTTCACCTGCTTGCTGCGGGTGCCGCTCCCGCGCGCGATGCGGGTCGCGCGGCTGCGCGAGATGATCTCGGGCTGGCGCCGCTCGGCCGGCGTCATCGACAGGATCATCGCCTCGACCCGCCGCAGCTCGCCCTCGTCGGCCTGGTCGGCCATGCCGCCGAACATCGGCAGCTTCCCGAGGATGTCCTTCAGGGGCCCCATCTTCCGGATGGTCCGGAGCTGGGCGATCATGTCCTCGAGGGTGAACTGGCCCTTGAGAAGGCGCTCGGCGTCCTCTTCGGCCTTCTTGGTGTCGGCGACCGCTTCGAAGTCCTCGACGAGGCCGACGATGTCGCCCATTCCGAGAATGCGCGACGCGAGACCTTCGGGTCGGAATGCCTCGAGCCGCTCGACGCCCTCACCCGTGCTCAGGTACTTGATCGGGACGCCGGTGACGGCCTTCACGGCCAATGCGGCACCGCCGCGGGCATCGCCGTCGAGCTTGGTCAGGATCACGCCGTCGAGCGAGAGGCGGCCGGCGAAGGTTTCGGCCACGTTCACCGCGTCGCGACCCATCAGGGCGTCGCAGACGAGCACGCGGTTGGCCGGGGCGACGCGCGCGTCGATGTCGGCGAGCTCTTGCATGAGCTCTTCGTCCACCGAGAGTCGACCGGCCGTGTCGTAGACGATGGCGTCGAAGCCTTGGCGCCGTGCGCGCTCGGCGGCCGCCCGACAGATGGCCACCGGATCCTCGCCGGCCGCACCGACGTGCACGGGGACCTCGATGCGCTCGCCGAGCTGCTGCAGCTGAAGCACGGCGGCGGGGCGTTGCACGTCGGCCGCCACGAGGAGCGGCTTCTTCTTCTGGTGCACGCGCATGTGGCGCGCGAGCTTGGCCGCCGTCGAGGTCTTCCCGACACCCTGCAGACCGAGGAGCATCACCGATGTCTTGCCCCGCCGATCCCGGGCCATGCTGGGATCGACGGGTCCCATGAGCTCGGTGAGCTCTTCCTGGCAGATCTTGACGAAGTGCTGCCCGGGCGTGACCCGAACCGTGCGGCCCTGGGCGTCGCGCACCCGCGTCTCGACGCGCTCGCCGAGGGCGCGCTCCTTCACCCGGCCCAGGAAGCCCTTGACCACCGTGAAGTCGACGTCGGCTTCGAGCAGCGACATGCGCACGTCGCGCAGCGCCTCGTCGATGTTGTCCTCGGTGAGCGAGCGTACGCCGCCGAGGCGCTCACGGGCGCTCTCGAATCCGCGGCTGAGGGTCTCGAGCATTCGGGCCTCCGGATCTCGAACCTCCGACCATAGCGGATCGCGGCCCGTGGCCGGCGCCCCGGTTGCTGGACTTTCTCCCCGCGTGCTACTCCGCGTGTGTTCGTCGTCCGACGACGCACGCAAGCCGGTTCGTCGTCCGGTGGCGGACCAGCGGGCCGCACCAGGGGGCCGCAGCAGCGGGCCCCACCAGGGAGGGGATCGATGGCCACCGAGGTCGAGGCACAGATCACGGGGAACGTCTGGAAGATCGAGAAGGCCGTGGGCGATGCCGTCGCCGAGGGCGACGAGATCATGATCCTCGAGTCGATGAAGATGGAGATCCCGGTCGAGGCGCCGGCGGCCGGCAAGATCCACGAGATCCGCGTCGCCGAGGGCGACAGCATCGAGGAAGGCGCCGTGCTGGCGGTGATCGAGTGAGGCCGACTGGGTGATCCGGGCGCGCGCTCTCGGGCGTACCGATGCCGCCGCGGCGCGGGCCCATCTGGCTCGGGATCCGCGCGCCAACCTCATGCTGGCGGATCTGGTCGAGAAGCTCGCCGATCCCCTGCCGCTCCGATCCGGACGCCCGGAAGTCGTGGGCGCGTGGTCGGACGAGACGCTGAGCGGACTTCTCTCGCTCCGTCCCCATGTGCTGGTCGACTCGCTGGCCCCGCCCGAGACGGTCTCGCGGCTCGCACCCTATCTGTCCCAGGTCGAGGTCGGCCTCGTTCGCAGCCCTTCGCGGACGGTCGACGTGCTCTGGGAAGACCTCGAGCGGGGCGGTCGGCGTGCGGTCGTCGATCGGATCGAGCTCGCCTATGCGCTCGATGCGCCGGAGCAGCCCCCGGCCGCGCCCGTCGAGCTTCGGCGGGCCAGTCCCCGCGATCTCGACGATCTCGTGACGGCCGCACGGGCCAGCCTGCGCGAGGAGGGTCGGCCCGATCCGTTCCGGGGCGACCCCTCGGGCTTCCGCCGCTGGGTGCGCAGCCGCATGGGGCGTGCGCGCCTGCTCGAGCGCGACGGCCGGGTCGTGTTCGTGGCCTACGCCGACGTGCAGCGCGCGGAAGGCTGGTTGCTCCAGGGCGTCTACACATGGCCCGACTGTCGGCGCCGAGGCCATGGCGTGCGCGGGATCGCGGGGCTCTGCGACGAGGCGTTCCGGGCCGGAGCCAGTCACGTGCAGCTGGCGGTGGTCGAAGGGAACGAGCCCGCCGTCGGACTCTACGAGAAGCTCGGCTTCCGCTCCTTCGCCCGGCTGCGGACCATCCTCTTCACCTGAGCGTCGGCGCACGCCCGACCCGTGAGCGCTCTGCTAGCATGCCGCCCTCGACGCATCGGAGGAGCGAGGCATGGGACTTCTGGACGGCAAGGTCGCGATCGTGACGGGCTCGGGCGGCGGCATCGGCCGCGAGCACGCCCTCGCGCTCGCCCGCGAAGGCGCCAAGGTGCTGGTGAACGATCTCGGTGGATCCCGCGACGGCTCGGGGGGCGGGAGCGCCATGGCCGACGAGGTCGTCGAGGAGATCCAGAAGTTCGGGGGAGAGGCGGCGCCGAGCTACGACGACGTGGCCACGGTGGACGGCGGCGAGGCCATCGCCCGGGCCGCCATCGACGCCTTCGGCCAGATCGACGTGCTCGTCAACAACGCGGGCATCCTGCGCGACAAGACCTTCGCGAAGATGGACGAAGGCCTGTGGGACTCCGTGGTGGCCGTCCATCTGAAGGGAGCCTACTGCGCCACGCGTCCGGTCTTCCTGCACATGAAGGAGCGTGGCGGAGGCGGGTCGATCATCAACACGTCTTCGACGTCGGGCCTCGAGGGGAACTTCGGGCAGACGAACTACGGGGCGGCGAAGGCGGGCATCGCGGGCTTCACGCGCTGCCTGGCGATCGAGGGCCAGCGCGCCGGCATCCGCGTCAACGCGATCGCCCCGGTGGCGCTCACACGCATGACCGAGGACCTCGCGATGTTCCAGCAGGACGAGATCAAGAACAAGATGGATCCGGGCCTGGTCTCGCCCCTGATCGTCTACCTCGCCAGCGACCTGGCCAGCGAGGTGACCAAGCGAATCTTCTTCGTGGGTGGCGGAACCATCGCCGAGATGCGCATGGTGCGCACCGAGGGTGTGACCAAGAGTGAAGACGGCGGGCGCTGGGACCCCGAGGAGATCGCGGGCTCCATCGACCGGATTCTCGCCTAGCAGGCCGCCGACGCGCCCGGCCGGGGCGCACGAGCGCGCCTTCGGCGCGCGGCCGTGGCGGCCGCCCCGGGCGCGTGTTACACCCGCTCGGAATGGGCGAACAGCCGAGCGAGCGGCCGCAGTCGGAGGCTCGGACCGTGGCATCGGACGCGGCCGCAGCGTCGTCCGCCGCCGCGCCGGCCCACGAGCCGGGTCGCGACCCCGAACGCGGTCCCGACCCCCCGGTGACCGAAGAGCCGCTCTCGTCGATGACGCGGCGCTTCAATCTCTTCTTCCGCTGGTTCGCTCGGCGCTTCTTCCGCCACATCGAGATCGATCCCCATACGGTCGCCCGTCTGCGCGAGCTCGAGGCCTCCGGGACGGTCGTGTACGTGATGCGCTACGCCAGTCGGCTCGACTACTTTCTGTTCAACTGGCTCTTCCTGCGCCAGCGTCTGCGGCTCTCCTCCTTCGCGAACGGAATCCGATTCTTCTACTACCGTCCGCTCTGGCAGGCTCTCCGGATCGGGCTCCGCCGTTGGCGAGAACGCCGGAGCCTCCTGCCCGAGGGGGTCCATCAGGAGGAGCTACGCACCGTCTCGAACCTGGTTCGGGAGGGGCGCTCCTTCTTCCTGTTCCTGCGAACGTCGCGGCGCGCACTGCGCCCGCGGCGCGCGGTGCGGTCGCGCCAGAGCGAACTCGACTTCCTGCAGGAGACCGTCCGCACCGTCTGGGATCGGGACCATCCGGTGTACCTGGTGCCGCTGGCTCTCTTCTGGCGCAAGGGGCCGCGCGCCGAGCGCCGCTTCCTGAACCTGGCCTACGGCTCACCTCAGCGGCCGACCGACTTCGCCAAGGTCACCTCGTTCCTCACCACGTACCGCGGGCTCTACGTGAAGGCCGGCGAGCCGATCGAGCTGCACGAGTTCATCGGCCGACGTCGCGCCGAGGGGGTCGATACGCTGGCCCGCAAGATCCGGCGCTCGATCATGATCTTCCTCTACCGAGAGGAGAAGGTGGTGGTCGGACCCACGCTGCGCAGCCGGCTGCGGGTGCAGGACGAGGTGATGTCGTCACCGGACATGCAGGCCGCCATCTCGCGCCGCGCCTCGGAGCGGGGTGTCTCCCATCCCGTGGCCCACGCCGAGGCCGAGAAGATGTTCCGCGAGATCGCGGCGAACATGAACTCGACTTTCTTCGCGATCCTCAACGTGATCGTCACTCCGCTCTTCAACCGGATCTTCAGCGGGATCGAGGTGAGCGGCATCGAGAAGGTCGCAGACTACGCCAAGAACCATCCGATCGTGCTGGTTCCGAGTCACCGCTCCTATTTCGACTTCCTGATCCTGACCTGGCTCTTCTACCACAATCACATGATGCCGCCCCACATCGCGGCGCGCGAGAACATGGGCTTCGGGCCGTTCGGTTTCATCTTCCGTCGCGCGGGAGCGTTCTTCCTGCGCAAGAGCTTCGACGCCCCGCTCTTCAAGGAGGTGTTCCGGCAGTACGTGGCCTTTCTCGTCGGGGAGGGCTTCACGCAGGAGTTCTTCATCGAGGGCGGACGATCGCGCACCGGCAAGATGCTCACGCCGCGACTCGGCATGCTCACGTGGGACGTCGAATCGTTCCTCGACAGCACCCGTCGGGATCTCTTCTTCGTCCCCATCGCCATCACCTACGAACGGCTCGTGGAGGAGGGGGCGATGGTCGAGGAGCAGGAGGGGGCCGCCAAGCAGGACGAGAGCATGCTCGGCCTGATGCGCGCGCGGAAGGTGCTCTCGCGCCGCTTTGGCTCGGTGACCGTCGCATTCGGCGAGCCGATCTCGCTGGCCCAGGCGCTCGGACCGAGGCGCGAGTTCCTGGCCGGCGACCGCAACGATGTCCAGGAGGCGGAGCTTCGGGGCTTCGTCGATCAGCTCGGTCATCGGATCGTCGAGCGCATCAACTGGGCCACGGTCGCCAACGCCACCTCCGTCGCATCGTGCGTGCTGCTGGGCGAAGGACACCGCGGGATCCTGCGCCACGAGTTCACCGAGCGAATGGGGCAGGTGGTGGAGTTGCTCGCCCTCCAGGACGCCCACACCACGGCAGCTCTGGAGCGCGACGTCGGTGAGTTCCAGGAGGCGATCGCCTTCCTGCTGCGCTCGGACCTCGTCAAGAGCATCGAGGATTCGCGCGGCGAGATCCTCTTCTTCGAGGACGGTAGGCGTCGGGCGCTGGAGCTCTACCGGAACTCCATCCTCCACTTCCTGGTGGCTCCCAGCTTCCTGGCGCGCGGGCTGCTGCGCGGGATGACGATGCGGGAGCTTGCTGCCGACCTCTCGTTCTGGCTCGATCTGTTCTACCGCGAGTTCTTCGTACCGCAGGGCGAGCTGATGGCCGCGCATCGCGAAGCCTTCGTCGACCACTTCGATCGCCTCGGAGCCGTCCAGCGCGAGGGCGACCGACTGTGCGCGAGCGAGAAGGGCGGCGCCTACTTCCGCTTCCTGTCGGAGCAGACACGCGGCGTGATCGAAGCCTACTGTGCGAGCCTGGCCGCAGCGGCAGAGCTCCACCAGCCGACCGATCGGGCCACACTCGAGAAGGCTGCGTCCGAGCAGTTCGATCGGGGCGCGCTCCTGGGCGAGCTCTCGCGTCCCGAAGCCTCGAACCCCGTCACCTTCGCCAATGCGCTCGACCTGCTCGTCCGCCGCGGCATGCTCGAGCGCGAGACCGTGCAGGCGCCCCGGGAGCGGCGTCCGACCGTGCTCTACCGACCCGGCCCGGCCTTCGACGATCTCGGGTCGCTCCGTGCCAAGCTGGCGGCTGCCCTCGCCGGCCGGTAGCCTCCCGCCCCCATGAATCCGCTCGACATCGTCGATTTCGACAAATCCGGAGGGGTCGTCACCGCGATCGCGCAGGATGCCGACACCGGCGAGATCCTGATGGTGGCCTTCATGAACCCGGAGTCGCTGCGCCGAACCCTCGAGACGGGCGAGAGCGTGTACTGGAGCCGCTCCCGGCAGAAGCTCTGGCACAAGGGCGAGGAGAGCGGGAACGTCCAGAAGCTGAAGGGCCTCTACGTCGACTGCGACGGCGACGCGCTCGTGCTGAGGGTCGAGCAGGTCGGAGGCGCCGCCTGCCACACCGGCAAGCGCAACTGCTTCTTCCGGCGCATCGACGGGGGCGAGGTCGAGGACGTCGGCGAGCAGGTCTTCGACCCCGACGAGGTGTACGGGAAGTGAGCGATCGAGAGGGCGGGAGAGAGGTTGCTTGAGGCCGTGACTTGCCAGGTAGTGA
>CAYYUT010000190.1:0-7038 GCA_964474935.1 uncultured Spirochaetales bacterium | reverse complement strand
GCGCGGGTCGGCGCGGCGCGTCGCCGGCGCGGCGACTCCGATCTCGAGCGGCTGGATGCAGAAGGCTGGCGCGCTCTCCGCGGCGGACGCATCGGGTATGTGCCCCAGGATCCCGGGACGAGCCTGAATCCACTCCTCACGATCGGTTCGCAGCTCGTGGAGGCCCTCCGGGCCCATCGTGTGGTGGATCGCGCCGAGGCGCGCCGACGGGCGGTCGCGCTGCTCGCTCGCGTCGAGCTCCGCGATCCCGAGCGCCTGTTCGAGGCCTGGCCGCACCAGCTCTCCGGCGGAATGCGCCAGCGCGTCCTGATCGCCATCGCGATCGCGAACGACCCCGAGCTGATCGTCGCCGACGAGCCGACCACCGCCCTCGACGTGACGGTGCAGGCCGAGATCCTGGCGCTCCTCGACGAGGCGCGTGTCGAGCGGACGAGGGGCCTGATCCTGGTGACCCACGATCTCGCCGTGGCGGCACGTCTCTGTTCGCGCGTCTACGTGATGCACGCCGGCCAGATCGTCGAGAGCGGCGACATCGGCGAGGTCCTCGAGCGGCCTCGGGCCGAGTACACCCGCGCGTTGCTCGCCTGCGTTCCCCGACTCGACGACCCCCATGCCGTCCTGCGGGCTGGTTCGGCGCCCGGCGGTGGCCATCCGTGAGCGAGCCCCTGGTGAGCGTCGAAGGCGTGAGCGTGCGCTTCCCGCGGCGTCGGCCGGGCTCGCGCAGCGAGTGGGTCACGGCCGTCCAGGACGTCTCGCTCGCGATGGGCGCGGGGGATGCCTACGGACTGGTCGGTGAGTCGGGAAGCGGAAAGACCACGCTCGCGCGGGTGCTGGCGGGCCTCCTTCCGGCCAGCGAGGGAAGGGTGTGCATCGCGGGTGAGCCGATCGACACGCGCCGACTGGCCGCCCGGCGTCGTCTCTGGTGCCGGGTCCAGTTCGTGCACCAGACCCCGCGAGGTGGCCTCAATCCGCGGCGACGGGTCGCGGAGATCGTGGGGGGGCCGCTCGAATCGCTGCGCGGCATCCGGGGCCCGGGCCGCGATCGCGCGGTGGCCGACGCCCTCGATCGCGTCGGTCTCCCACGCGCGGCGGGCAGGCGTTTTCCGAACGCATTCTCGGGCGGTGAGGCGCAACTCATCGCGATCGCGCGCGCCCTCGTCGCTGCGCCGTCGGTGCTGGTCCTCGACGAGCCGACCTCGGCGCTCGACGTCCGCGTGCAGGCCCGGATCCTGGCCCTGCTCGCCAGCCTGCGCCGGGATCTGGGGATGTGCCTGTTCCTGATCTCCCACGACCTGCCGGTGGTGGCGGCCCTCTGCGATCGCATCGGGGTGATGCGCGAGGGGCGGTTGGTCGAGGAGGCGCCGGCCGCACGCCTGATCGAGGCACCGCGTCAGGCCTACACCCGGGCACTCCTCGACGCCGTCCCGCGGCTCGCGCCCCGCCCGATCCGGGTGGACCCGGCGGACTGAGGTCCGCGCGGTGCCCCGACGCTCGGGTGGTCCGGCCCGACAGCGACCCGCCGGTTGCAGCGGCGCCGGATCGGGTCGAGAATGTCGATGGGCCGACGTGTGACGGGGCCGACCCGGGGCCCGCCCGCCGGAACCCGACAGGCCCGCAGGACACCGACCCCAGGGAGCCCGCTTGAGCCTCGCGATCGCCGATTTCGAGAAGCTCGGCTCCTTCTATCTCGGTCGACGGGTCGATCCCGAGTCCCACGCGCTGACTTCCGACCCGGTCCTCTACGACGCCCGGGATCTCACCACCCACGCGCTGTGCGTCGGCATGACGGGTAGCGGCAAGACCGGCCTTTGCATCGGACTGCTCGAGGAGGCGGCCATCGACGGGGTCCCGGCGATCGCGATCGATCCGAAGGGCGACCTCGGCAACCTGATGCTGACCTTCCCGGATCTCGCGGCCAGCGACTTCGAACCCTGGGTCGATCCGGCCGAAGCGACGCGCCAGGGCGAGACCGTGGCGGCGCACGCCCGACGGACGGCTGCGCGCTGGCGCGAGGGCTTGGCAGAGTGGGGACAGGGACCCGAGCGAATCGAGCGGCTCCGCCGCCAGACCGACCTCGCGCTCTACACGCCGGGGAGTCGCGCAGGCCGGCCCTTGCGGGTGCTCGGCTCGCTGGCCGCGCCGGACGCAGCGACGGCCGCCGACCCCGATGCCCTGGCCGAACGGGTCGAGGCCACGGTCTCGGGCCTGCTGACGCTCGTCGAGGTCGACGCCGATCCCATCCGGAGCCGGCAGCACATCCTGCTCTCCAACCTGTTGGCGCGCTGCTGGAACGAGGGCCGCGGGATCGACTTCGGAGGCCTGATCGCGGCGATCCAGAAGCCGCCCTTCGATCGCATCGGCGTGCTCGATCTCGAGAGCTTCTATCCCGCCCGCGAGCGCTTCGAGCTCGCCATGCGCCTGAACAATCTGCTCGCATCGCCGGGCTTCGAGGCCTGGATGGAGGGCGAGCCGCTCGACATCCCGTCGCTGCTGTACGGACCGTCGGGCAGGCCGCGCATCTCGGTCGTCTCGATCGCGCACCTCGGAGATCGAGAGCGCATGTTCTTCGTGACCCAGCTCCTGAACGAGATGATCGCCTGGATGCGGACCCAGCCGGGGACCTCGAGTCTGCGGGCGCTGCTCTACATGGACGAGATCTTCGGGTTCTTCCCGCCCACGGCGAATCCGCCCTCCAAGCCACCCATGCTCACCCTGCTCAAGCAGGCACGGGCCTTCGGGGTGGGGGTCGTACTGGCCACCCAGAACCCGGTGGACCTCGACTACAAGGGCCTGTCGAACTGCGGAACCTGGTTCCTCGGCCGGCTCCAGACCGAGCGCGACAAGCTCCGCGTGCTCGATGGTCTCGAAGGGGCGTCTGCCGCGGGCGGCTCGTCCTTCGACCGAGGCGCCATCGATCGGATGCTCTCCGGGCTCGGCAGCCGGGTCTTCCTGATGAACAACGTGCACGAGCGCGAGCCGACCCTGCTCCAGACGCGCTGGGTCCTCTCCTATCTGCGGGGGCCCCTCACCCGGACCCAGACGAACGAGCTGGCGGCGGCCAGCCGCGAGGCGGCCCCGGCCGAAGCGTCCGCGGCAGGCGTGGCCCAACCGCTCGGGTCGGCCGATTCGAAGGCCGCCGATCGGCCCCTGCTGCCCCCGGACGTTCCCGAGCGCTTTGCCTCGCCGCTCCCCGGGGCCGCGCACCACCCGATCGTGTGGCGCCCGGCGCTCGCCGCGGGAGCTCGGCTCCACTTCACCTCGCGCAGCGGGCTCGACCACTGGAGCTCGGTACATCTGGTGGCGCCGCTCTCGGAGCCCGTCGAGGCCGATCCCTGGTCGGGCGCGGACGCGCTGGCTGCGCCGCCGGCCCTGGAGGAAGCGCCGCTCGTGCCGGGCAAGTTCTCCGAGCTGCCCGCTGCGGCGGCCCGACCCGCGAGCTATCGCACCTGGCAGAAGCAGCTCGCGTCGCACGTGTACCGGGAGTGTCCCCTGGTCTTGTGGCGACATCCGTCCTCACGGCAATGGTCGCAGCCCGGGCAGAGCGAAGCGGCCTTTCGCGCGAGCCTACGACAGTCGGTGCGCGAGAAGCGCGACCTCGAGATCGAGAAGCTGGGCGCGCGCTACCGGCCGAAGCTCGAGCGGTTGCGGGAGCGCATCGCCCGCGCCGAGGATCGGGTGGCCGTCCAGCAGGGTCAGCTCGGCCAGAAGAAGCTCCAGACGGCGGTATCGATCGGTGCCACGGTCCTCGGCGCGCTGTTCGGCCGCAAGATGGTGGGTGTGGGGACGGTGAGTCGCGCCGCCACCGCGGCGCGCAGCGCGGGCGCCATTTCCCGGGAGCACGACGACGTGCGTCGCGCCGAGCAGCAACGCGCGAGCCTCCAGGAGAAGCTCGCGGCGCTCGAGGCGGAGTTCGAGGCGGATGTCGCCGCGCTCGAGCTGCCCGTCGACCCGTCCGAGCTCGAGCTCGAGGAGAAGCGGATCCGGCCGCGCAAGGGAGATCTCGCGCTCGATCCGGTGGCGCTGGTCTGGCTACCGTGGCGCATCTCGCCGCAGGGACTGGCGGAGCCCGCGTTCTGAGGAGCCCCTTCGGCGCTCGCCTGGGTTGGCCCGCGGGCCGAGCGAGGCCGCACCGATGGCCCCTCGAGTCGATTTCGAACACCCAGAAGGAGCCCCATGAGCAATCCCATCCAGGACATCGAAGGTATCGGTCCCGCATTCGCCGAGAAGCTCTCGGCCGCCGGGATCAAGACGACCGACGCACTGCTCGAGAAGGCGTGCACGGCCAAGGGACGCCAGGGCCTCGCGAGCGAGTGCGACATCCCGGAGAAGCAGATCCTCAAGTGGGCGAACCACGCCGATCTCTTCCGCATCAAGGGAATCGGTGGCGAGTTCGCCGAGCTGCTCGAGAGTGCGGGGGTCGATACCGTGAAGGAGCTGGCGACGCGGAAGCCCGAGAACCTGGCGGCCAAGATGGCCGAGGTGAACCAGGAGAAGAAGCTGACCCGCGCGGTGCCGTCGGCCACGGTGGTCGCGGGCTGGGTGGACCAGGCGAAGACCCTTCCGCCGAAGATCGAGCACTGACCCGGTCGCGGCGCCCTTGGCGCATCAGGCCTCGCCCGCGACGAGCCGGTGCACGTCGCGGGCGATGAGCCGCTCCTCGTCCGTCTCGAAGACGTAGACGGGTCGTGATCCAGCCGCGTGGACGGGGCCGGGTCGGCCCGCGGCGTTGCGTTCGGGGTCGAGCCGCACGTCCCACGCTCCCAGTCCGTCGGCGACCCGCTGTCGGACGACGGGCGAGTTGGTGCCGATGCCGCCCCCGAAGACCAGGCTCCCGTGCCCGCCGAGGAGGGTCCAGTAGGCCCCGACGGTGGCCACGATGCGACGCACGAAGAGCGAGAGCGCCAGCTCCGCGCGCGGGTCGCCGGCTTCGGCCGCGGCGCGCACCTCGCGCATGTCCGCCTCACCGGCCAGTCCGCGCAGCCCGGAGCGGTGGGTCAGGATCTCGCGCACTTCCTCGACCGTCCGTCCCGCGGCGACGAGCTCGAGCACGACCGAGGGATCGACGTCGCCGGAGCGCGTCGCCATCATCAATCCCTCGACGGGCGAGAAACCCATCGACGTCTCGACGGAACGGCCCGCCTGGATCGCACACGCCGAGCAGCCGCCCCCGAGCTGGAGAGTCACGGCGTCGAGCTCCTCCTCGGGCCGCAGCTCGGCACGTGCCAGCGAATTGAGCAGCGAAGCATGCGCGATGCCATGGAAGCCGTAGCGGATCAGGCCGGAGGTCTCGGCCAGCTCGGACGGTAGGGCGTACTGTTTCGATACGGCCGACCGGTCGGCGGGGAAGCCCGTGTCGAAGACCGCGACGTTCGGGCGGTCGGGGAGCAGCCGGCGCGCGAGCCGGATGCCCTCGAGCGCCGGCGGGTTGTGCTGGGGAGCGATGGGCGCGAGGGCCTCGATCTCGCTCTCGACGGCGTCGTCGATCCGCACCGGCCGGGTGAGCCGACGGCCGCCGTGGACGACGCGGTGACCCGCGGCCCCGACCGGGCCGTCGAGCGCGCCGATCTCGTCGAACGCGGCGCGCAGGTGGTCGGTCCGGTCGCGGGCGTCCGGCGTCGCGTGCTGGCTCCGGCGCAGCACCGTCGGGCCGGCATCCGACACCTCGACCAGGGCCGCTTTGATGGTGCCACTGCCTGCATTGAACACGGCGATGCGCACGGTGATCTCCCTGCGGCGGCCTCGGCGACACTTCCGCGACGGGTTCGCGTCCCGAGCCGACCCGCCGGATCATCCGCCGGGTCGTCCGCCGGGTCGTTCTTGGCGGCCGGCGAGCACCGCGGCGTTCGACCGTCGTCGCGATGACGCGGCGACGACACCCCTTCGTCGGTGTCTCCACACACGACACGCATGACACACACGACGCACACGACAGCACGCCACGGACGCCAGCCACGCCACGCACCTGAGGCACGCCACGCACCTGAGGCACGCCACGGACGCCATGCACACGAGGCGTCCACCGCGCGCGCACCACGGCGAGGGCGAGGCTCGGCGCGCGCACGCGCTGGCGGTGGCCACGCGGGCCTGTGATAGCTTCGAAGCATCGCACAACCGCTTCCGCCAGAGGAGACCGACATGTCTCGAGCCAGCGATCCGACCGACGCCGCCCCGCTTGGAAGTGAGGAGCTCCGCACGCTCCATGCGTTCTGGCGCGCATGCAACTATCTCGCTGCGGGAATGATCTATCTCCGCGACAACCCGCTGCTTCGCGAGCCGCTCACCACGGCCCACGTGAAGCGCCGTCTGCTGGGACACTGGGGTGCGAGTCCCGGGCTGAGCTTTGCCTACGCACATCTCAATCGACTGATCCGCAAGTACGATCTCGACGCGATCTTCCTGGCGGGTCCGGGACACGGGGCGCCCGGCGTGCTGGCCCCCGTCTACCTCGAGGGTGCCTACGCCGAGATCTATCCCGAGAAGGGCGAGGACCTCGATGGGATGCGCGCCTTCTTCAAGGACTTCTCGTTCCCGGGCGGGATCGGCAGCCATTGTACGCCCGAGACGCCGGGCTCGATCCACGAGGGCGGCGAGCTCGGCTACAGCGTGTCGCACGCCTTCGGAGCCGCCTTCGACAACCCGGACCTGCTGGTGACGGTGATGGTCGGGGACGGCGAGGCCGAGACCGGCCCGCTCGCGACCGCCTGGCACTCCAACAAGTTCTTGAATCCGGTGCGTGACGGGGCCGTGCTCCCGATCCTCCACCTGAACGGCTACAAGATCCACAATCCGACCCTGCTGGCCCGGATCTCGCACGAGGAGCTCGATGCCCTGTTCCGGGGCTACGGCTGGCATCCCCACTTCGTCGAGGGCGACGATCCCGAGAAGATGCACCAGGAGATGGCGCTCGCGATGGAGCAGAGCGTGCTCGAGATCCGTCGGATCCAGGCCGAGGCGCGGGCGAGCGGCGAGGCGCTGGCGCGTCGCTGGCCGATGATCGTGCTGCGGTGCCCCAATGGCTTGACGGGGCCGGCCGAGGTG
>CAYYUT010000189.1:0-7049 GCA_964474935.1 uncultured Spirochaetales bacterium | reverse complement strand
ATGGTGACGACCGAGGGCGGTGAGGAGGCCATCGAGGAGGCGAAACAGCACGGCGCCAACGGGTACGTGGTGAAGCCCTTCACGCCCGACAAGCTCAAGGACGTTCTCGGAACGGTGCTCGGCTAGCACCCTTCGAGACCGCCACCCCCCATTTCGATGCCCAGGGTCGACTACCGCAAAGTGCTCGCCGCGTGGACGTCGCAGATCCGAGACGATCTCTCGGGACTGCTCGGCGGCGAGGTGCACCTCAAGGGGCCGAACCTCGAGATCGTCGACACCGAGGGGGCCGCGGGCGACAACGATCCAATCGCTCACTGCCCCGCCACGTCGAAGTCCGATCCGGGACACAAGGTCGTCTTCGCCCTGCCCATGCCGGATGCGGTGACCCTCGCAGCCCTCCTGATGGGTTTCGACGGGAATCTCATCGACGAGAAGCGCAAGGAGCCGCTCGACGAGGAGTTGCTCGACGCATTCGGCGAGGTCATGAACCTGTCGAACGCGGCCTGGTCGCGGGTCCTCGAGGGGGAGGGCCTCGGGGCGACCTCGCGCGGCACTCCCGACCAGAACCCGTCGCCCGGGCTCGATACGACCTGGCTCGGTGACGGCTGGTTCCGACGCGCGCGTTGGACGATCGACGTGAACGGCGAGCGGCCGGGCTGTTTCGATCTGCTGATTCCGCGCGACACGCACGAGGCATGGTTCGGCGAGGGCTTCGCGGTTCCGGGCGAGGAGCCGGAGGAGGACCACCCCGAGGTGCAGCGTGCCGCTTCGGGAGCGGCGAGCGAAGACGCGACCGATCCGGATGCGGCCCCCGGCGCGCTCGTATTCGTGTCGGCGGACGAGGCCGATCGGGAGGGCGCCGAGGCGCTCGAGCCGCTGCTCGGTGTGCCGGTGGTGACCGTGGCGCCGCCGCAGCTCGAGTCCGACATGTTCGAAGAGCTGGCCGAATCGTCGGCGGTGGTTCTCGACTGGGACCTCGGGGTGTGTACCGGCCTCGATGCGCTCTTCACCTTGCGTCGACATGCGACCACCCGTCACGTTCCGGTGGCCCTCGCGTCGGCCCGACCGACCCGTGGAATGGTGACGACGGCCATTCGCGAGGGCGCCCGGACCTTCCTCAGGAAGCCCTGGAACCTGGAAGAAGTGGCAGGACGGCTGCTGCCGGCCGGCTACGAGCTGCCGTCCCAGCAGGGCGAGGACGAAGCTGCGGCCGCGGAAGCCGGGCCGGCGTCGGCCGGGGACCAGCCCGGGGGCGCCGGCAACGAGGCGCTCGTGGAGACTTGAGCCGGGCGCTGGGTGTGCGGACGTTCGCCGGGCTCTCCGGCGACGCACGGCCACGGGCCGTCGCCGGCGCTCCCCGCCTGTCTGGCTCGGTCAGAAGCTCTCGAGCGTCTCGGTGAGGCGATCGCTCGTCAGCTCGCAGATCTGCTCGTGCTGCGCGTCGTCGATCGCGAGCGTCGCCCGGAGCTCGGCGAAGTCGTCGGGAGCGACGGTGGAGCCGTCCTCGATGCCTGCGCCGATCTCCTTGGCAATCGCGTCCGCGAGCTGGACGATCTGGCAGGCACGGGTGTGCTCCGGAGCCCGCTCGGGTGCATGGTGATAGATGATCGGTGTCACGATGCAGACCGGGAGACGCCAGTGCTGGGCGACCAGACCGCCGAGCTCGCCATGGTTCACGGCGAGCAGCTCGGATTCCGCCTCCGTCTGGGACTCGCCCCCTTCGGCTTCGGCCCGCTTGAGCAGGACCAGCGCGTCGGGCCCGAGGTGATGGCACAGGACCACCTTGCCCAGGTCGTGCAACAGGGCCGCGGCGAAGCAGCCGTTCGGCACATCGATGCGCGCCTTCTGGCGCATCGACTGTGTCGCGAGGGCAGCGGCGAGCGAGTGTCGCCAGAGGACGTTGGGCCCGGCGCCATAGACGTGGAGCGGCTCTCCCAGGCTCTTCTGCGCCCCCGCGGCCATGGTCAGGGAGAGCACGGTCCCCGCGCCGAGACGCATGACCGTCTCGCTCACCTCGGTCACCGACTGGACGCCAGCATGCGCGGCCGAGTTGGCCACGCTCAGGATCCGAGCGGTGAGGGCGGGATCGAGCTTCAGGATCTCGCCGACCTGGTGCAGCTCCCAGCGATCGCCGGTGAGCAGGGCGGCCAGTCGGCTTGCCGTCACCGGAAGCGGATCCATCGACGTGACCTCGAGCATCAGGTCGTTCGGTTCGATCAGGCTGACGTTGGTCGACTCGGACACCGGTCCTCCACGGACGAGCTCACTCGTCCGTGAGGATCGGTCGCCCGCCCGCCCAGGTTGACGCCTTTCTGCGCGTATCGATTCGCCCTCAGCGGATCCCCTCAAGTTCCACCCTGACGCAGCCGATCCTGCAAATGGGCGACCTGCTTCGATTTTCGGGGTGCGACCGAGCGAGAACCGGAGAGGGGTCGGACGAAGACGCGGCGTCTTCGTCGGGGCGAGGCTCGCAGTGATCCAGTTGCAACGCCAGAACATGCTCGCCGCGACGAGCCCGATCGGAGTCGTGGCCGTCGTCCTGTCGATCGGGCTCGCTGCGTGGACGCTGATCGAGGCGTCGTGCGGAATGCTCGGCTGTACGTTGCCGGCCGTGGCCGTCTGCATCCTGCTCACGACGGCCGTCTGCATCGACGTGCGCCTCGTGATGTTCCCTCTCGTCGCCGCGATGCTGCTCTCGCCCGAGGTGTCGGTGGGGCAGGCCGGTGCGCGCGCCCTGACCCTGCGGCTCGAGGATCTGTTGCTGCCGCTGGTGCTGCTCGGTCTGCTCGGGCGCCGGGTGGTGCGCCCGACGGCAACGCTCCACTTCGGCACGCTGGCCGTTCCCATCGGGTTCGCAGCCTTCGCCAGGATCCTGTCGAGCTTCCTCGCGGCCAAGGACGGCCTGGTGGTTCCGTCCGTCAGCGCTCTGTACGTGATCAAGACCCTCGAGTACTTCGTGGTGTTCTACGTGGCATGCAATGCCCCGCTCTCGCTCCGCGACTCGAATCGGCTGCTCGTGGCGGTGGTGCTCACGGCTCTCGTCACGGCCGGAGTGGCGTCGCTCGACATCGCCACTGGCCAGCGACTCAGTGCGCCCTTCGAGGGTGACAAGGCCGAGCCGAACACGCTGGGCGGCTATTTGACCCTGATGCTCGCGTTGATCGGTGGGTACGTGATGACGTTTCCAGCACGAGGGGTGAAGCTCGTCGGGATCATCTGTATCGGCGTGCTCTCGGTGACGCTGCTCTTCACCTTGTCCCGAGCCTCCTATCTCGCCGCCATCGCCGTCGTCCTGACCCTCGGGTTCGTCCAGCGGAGCCCGGGCGTGCTCCTCTTCGTCGCCGGGGCCGCCGTCCTGCTCGTGGCATTCGGCCCAGAGTCGTTCCATGATCGCATCCTGTCGACGATTCGTACCGTCGAGACGCCTTTCGGCGAGAGACTCCTGCTCGAGCAGTCGGCCGCGTCCAAGCTCGGTGTATGGGTCTGGGTCCGCGCAGCTCTCGAGACCCGCCCGTTCTGTGGGTGGGGAATGACCGGTGTCGGCCTGATCGATGCCGAGTATCCGCGCATGTTCGCCGAGGGCGGGCTCCTCGGGCTGGCCGCCTTCATGATGCTTCAAGTGGCCCTCTTCCGCCTCGGCACGGCGGGTCTGCGGGCACACGATCCGGGTACGCGCGCCCTCGCGACCGGCTTTCTCGCCGGTCTCGTCGGCCTGCTGGTCCACGGGCTCGGCGCGAACACCTTCCTGATCGTTCGCATCATGGAGCCCTTCTGGTTCCTCGCCGGTCTCCTGGCCTTCCGGCTCCGGTTCGAGGCCACAGCCCCCTTCGAGCACCCGGCGGCCGCTCCTGGGAGAAGACTGGAATCAAGGGGGCTCGGGCGCGAACCGATGAGACGATCACTGGGGCGCTCGCCATCTCGGGCCTCACGGCCATTCTGCGCGAGCGCCGACGTCGAGATTCCTTGACGCTGGAGGACCCGTGTCGGACACCACGCTCAGCAAGGCGGGAGCCTACGCCCGAGAATCGCTCGTGGAGGTCCTCGAGACCATGGTGGGTCTGACGGACGTCGATGCCGGGGATCCGAACGAGTCGGACGGTCCGATCCCGGAGAGCGAGCTCACCGGCTTCATCGGACTGGCCGGTGAGTACGAGGGCGGTATCAGCATCCACGCCTCGCAGGCCGTAGGCGCGCGAATGGGCGCCGCCATGCTCGGCATCGAGGACCTCTCGGAGCTCTCCGCGGACGAGATGCGCGACGCGTTCGGCGAGATCGCCAACATGGTGGCGGGCGGGATCAAGACCCGTTTCGACGCCGACGACGTCCGTTTCGACATCAGCGTCCCCGTGGTGGTCTCGTCCCGGGAGGCCGCTTCCGTCCAGTATCGACTCGTGAGCCCCCTGGTGACCCTGGATGCGAAGGTCGAGGGCGAGCTGGTCCGCGTCGGAGTCTCCATCGCCAAGGAGAGCTGAGCGAGGCGATCGCGGATCGGGCAGCTCAGACCGGCTCGCGTCGCGACGGAGGTGCCTGCGGGTCCCGAGGTCCGAGTCCGGATCAGCCGGAGCGGCGGCTCGGCGCGTCCGGATCCTTCTCGAGCACCTCGACCACCACGCCCTCGCCGACAGATTCGAAGGCGACGCGGGTGCGGCGCAGAGTGCGAGGTACCTCGAGCGTGTAGTCGCTTCCCTCGGCCACCGTCGGCAGGGTGAGCGCCGATGGGCCCGGCACGACCGCCTTGAGGCTCCCGCCCACCATGTTGGCGAGCTCTCCGATCGCGTCCCGCAGATCCGCTTCGGTGACGGCATCCGACTCGATCTCGAACATGATCGAGGCGGCCCGGTGGGCGAGCGTATCGCTGGTGAGGAGCGCCACCGCACCGGTCCACTCTCCGGTGATCTGGACGATCCCGACGATGCTGCCGCCCTTGGGGGCCTCGGGCTCGCTCCCCTCGAGAGGGGTCACCGGCAGCTCGAGGATCGAACCCCAGATGCTCTCCACGAACTCGTGGATCTCGGACTCCAACCATTGCATGCTCACTGTCCTTCCCTGACACGGTAGGCCGCCGACTTCTCGAACTGCACCCGCTCGAAGGCGTCGTCGATGTTGACGGTCGTCTCGGCTCCTCCCAGGAAGAGCAGTGCGCCCGGCTCCATCAGCTTGCGCGTCTTGGCGAGGATCGTCTTCTTGGTGTCGACGTCGAAGTAGATCAGGACGTTGCGCATGAAGACGAGGTCGAAGCGCGGGAGCCCCGGCCAGTCCTTGGTGAGGTTCATCTCCTGGAGCTTGAGCAGCTGTCGGAGCTCGGGCTTCACCTTCCAGTGCGCCCCGTCCTTCTCGAAGTGCTTCACGAGCAGGGCGGCCGGCAATCCCCGGTTGACCTCGAGCTGGGTGTAGCTGGCCTCCTCGCAACGCTTCAGCATCTCGGGCGAGAGGTCGGTGCCGACGATCTCGACGTTCCAGTCGGCGAGCTCCGGAAAGTGCTCGCGGATGCTGATCGCGATCGAGTAGGGTTCCTGCCCGCTCGAGGCGGCAGCACACCAGATCCGGACCCGACGGGTCTTCTCGTTGCGTGCGACGATCTCGGGCAGGACCGTCTTGCGCAGGGCCTCGAACGGATGGATGTCGCGGAAGAACGAGGTCTCGTTGGTGGTCATGGCCTCGACGGCCTTGAAGTGGAGCAGCCCGTAGGGCGTACTGGTGAGCTTGCGGAGCAGCTCGTTCGGGCCGTCGATCGATTCCGTCCGGCTCAGGGCGGTGAGACGGGCCTCGATGAGGTAGTCCTTGCCCTCTCCGAGTACGATTCCGGACTGCTTGTAGACGAGATCTCGGAAGTAGCCGAGGTGTTCCGGGTCGATCGACATCAGGCGCTGCTCCTCGCTCTCGAGCCCGGGCGCTGCGCGGCCACCCGCTGGACGATCTCGCCCGCGATGTCGCGGAGCGGAAGGATCTCCTCCGCCAGGCCCGCCTGGGCGACGTACCCGGGCATGCCCCAGACCACGGAGCTGGCCTCGTCCTGGACGATCACCTGCCCCCCCTTGTCGGAGATGGCGCGACACCCCTGAACCCCGTCGTGTCCCATCCCGGTGAGCACGAGTGCCAGGGCATTCGGGCCGAAGGTCTCGGCTACCGAGCGGAAGAGCGGATCGACGGCCGGCCGGCAGGAGTGCTCGGGCGGTAGCTCGTTGTGCTCGAGGACGACCTCGTTCCCGTCGCGGGCCACGACCATGTGCAGGCCTCCGGGGGCGAGCCAGGCCTCGCCGGGCCGCAGCACCGCCCCGTCGACGCCTTCCCGGACGTGGAGCGGCGACTTGTGGTCGAGGCGCTCGGCGAGGAGGCCGGTGAAGACCTTGGGCATGTGCTGCACGATCACCACCGGCACCGGGAGATCGCCCGGCAGCTCGGGCACGAGGGTGGCCAGCGCGTCCGGCCCCCCGGTGGAGACCCCGATCGCCAGGACGTCCACGCGGCCACGACGGCGTGCGGCGCGCACGATCGCGGGCTTCGCAGGGGTGGCGGGGCGGGGCGTCGGAACGGTGGTGGTTGCGGGCTGCGTGGTCTCGGTCTCCGCGGGGGACGGGTCGAGGATCTTCGCCGTCAGCGCACGGACCCGCGGAAGCATGTCCTCGCGCAGCTTCTCGATGGCCTGCTCGGGACTCGACACGCCCGTGGGCTTGGTCGCGTAGTCGCTCGCACCGCGGGTCAGGGCGTCGAGGGTGACCGAGGCGCCCGACTCCGTGAGCGTGCTGAACATGATCACGGGAATGCGCGGATCGCGTTTCCGGATCTCGCCCAGCGTCTCGAGGCCGTCCATCTCGGGCATCTCGACATCGAGGGTCACGAGGTCGGGCTGGCATCGTTCGAGCTTCTCGAGGGCCAGCCGTCCGTTGGCGGCATGCCCGACCACCTCGACGTCCGGGTCGGACTGCAGCGCCTTGGTGAGCATCTGCCGGACGACGACCGAATCGTCGACGACCAGCACGCGGATCCTGCGCATGCCTGCTATCCGGTCTCGCTCCCGAGGATCGAGAGCTTCTCCCGAATCGTGCTCC
>CAYYUT010000188.1:0-7059 GCA_964474935.1 uncultured Spirochaetales bacterium | reverse complement strand
GAGGGCTTCGAGATCCGACCGATCCTCCACGACCACCGAGTGATCGGGGTCCAGGACGTGTTGGCACCGATCAACATCGTCCGTCCCATGTTCCCCGAGGATCCGGATCGCTCGTTCGGACCCTGGGGTCTCTCGTTCGCGAGCGACCGCTGGGACCTGAGGCGCGTGCTGGTGCTCGAAGGAACCACGAAGGAGCCGGCGGGCGGGCGGCGGGCGGCCCGCTTCATCCGATACGTGGATCTCCAGACGCTGGTGCCGCTCTACTATGTCGCCTACGACGTGCAGGACGAGATCACCGACCTCGGGATCTACGCCTGGCGCTGGAGCGAGGATCGCGACGACGTTCCGCGCTGGACCGACGATCCGGACCGGCCCGTGAGGGTCCTCGATTCCATGGGCGCCGCCTTCGCGAACCTCTCCGAGAGTGGAAGCTGGCGACGCGAGTCGTGGGACGCCGTATCGGTGCCGCCGAAGCCCCGCGTGCTGAGACAGATGCTCTCGGTGAACCAGCTGACCAAGGGGCGTTAGCGACTCCCGCCACCGTCGCGGCCCCGAAGCGCGGGGCGGCCGCCCGGGGCCCGCCAAGGACGTCTCGACCGAAGCGGGCACCGCGCCCCGCGTCCGAATGCAGGGCGCGACGACGAGGCATCGCCGGCCTTCGGCGAGGACGAGCCCCGCGGCAGACGGCCCGCCGCCCCAGGCCGGGCGACCCAGAGGGGTCTCCTCGCCGGCTCTCAGTCCTGCTCGCGGCGGATTGCCTTCAGGAAGGCGGCGTGGAGCGCCTCGCGCACGCGTTTCTTGTCGGCCGAACCGTAGACCTCGCGGAAGGCCTTCACCGGGATGATTCCCTTGGCCATGCTGCGGTGCCCGCCACCGACACCCAGACCCTCCACGACCGCACGCACCACGTCGCCCGCGGCCCGCACATAGCCCACGTTGCGCACCGAGAAGACCAGGTTCGACTCGACGATCCCGGCCGCCACCGACCAGTCGGCCCCCTGGGCCTGCAGACCGAGGTCGGCGACCTGCGGGATCACGTCCTCGCGCACCCGCCCCAGGACCAGGATGTGGATGCCGTCGTCGACGCGGGTCTGGGCGAGCGCGCGTCCGAGCGATTGCAGCCCGTCGAGGGGGAGCGCCGGCCGCTCGATCCGTCGGAGCAGGGCCGCGCTGTGGTACGCGTGCAGGAAGGCGAAGGCATTCACGTCGCGCGGGCTCGTCTCGCGGCCCAGCACGTGGGTGTCGGTCTTGATCCCGTAGAGCAGCCCGGTGGCGAGCTTCGGTCCGACCTCGATCGCAGCGGCCCGGAGGTACTCGGTCAGGATGGTCGAGGTGGCTCCGTAACTCACGCGGATGTCCTTGATCCCCGCGTCGTAGCCGCTGCGCTCCGGATGGTGGTCGATCACGACGTCGACCGAGAGCACCCGCGCCGGCGGGCTCTCGCCGAAGACCGTCGGCTGCACGTCGACGAGCGCGAGACCGTCGAACTCGTCGAGCTCCTCGGGGGTGATGGTCCGGACCTTCAGTCCGAGGGCAGCCACCATCGCCCGGTTCTCGGGGCGCTGCACCTCACCAAAAGCGATCAGGGGAGCCGTCGAGCGCTTGCGACCCAGCAGGGCCCGCAGCGCATGGCCCGATGCGATGCCATCCGGGTCGGGATCGGGCTGGAGCAGGATCCCGATCTTCTCGCGCGACTCCAGCCGGTTCCGGACCGACACCACCCGATGCAGGTTCGTCAGGTGGTCGAACTCCTCGTCGATGTCGTCTCGGATCTGGCTGCGCAGACCCGTGCGCCGCAGGCAGGGATGATCCGGAAGATCCTCGGAGGCCACCCGATCGGACATGACCAGCAGGGGCGCCTCGGGAGCGACCTCGGCAATGACCCGACCGGCAGCGCGAATGAAGGGACCGTCCTCCGAGACCACCGCGAACTCGTCGCCGGGTTTCGGATCGAGCCGGGCCACGGCCTCGGCGCTCATCCCGCCCTGGAGCGAACGGAAACCCTTCGGCCGGGCACGCGATTCGGCCTCGCGCGGGATCCAGACGAGCTCTTCCTTGTCGACCGTGCCGATCTGGCTCCACAGCCGTGCCAGCTCCGCTCCGTCGCAGATGATGATGCGTCGCCGATTGGCCATGGTCCCCCGGAAGGCACGGGAACCTGCAGCTCCCGAACTCTCCATACTAACCCATCGACACCCGGGCCCACGGGGTCGAGCAGAACCCCGCACCCGCCAGGGCGGACCGCCCTCCCTCCGGGGGATCCACAAAGTGATTCAAAATCAGCGGTTTGCGATCCAGGCGCTGCGCTAGCGTGAGGAGGTGCAACGTCTTTTCGTGGGCGACGTCCAGGGCTGCGACGACGAGCTGGCGACGCTCGGCGAACGCGCGGCGAGGACCTTCGGGGCCGACCACGAGATCTGGCTGGTCGGCGACCTGGTGAACCGGGGCCCCTCGAGTCTGCGGGTGCTCGAGCGGGTTCGCTGCTGGGTGGACGACGGACGCGCCCGGGTCGTACTCGGCAACCACGACATCGGGCTGATCCGGACCGCGCTCGGCCTCCGGACCCCGCGCCCGACCGATACGCTCGACGAGGTGCTCGCGAGCCGCGAGTGCGCCGACTGGGTCGAGTGGCTGAGGCGACGGCCCCTGGCGATCGTCGATCGCCTCGGCCGGGTTCCGTTCGCCATGGTGCACGCGGGGGTGGCCCCCGACTGGTCGCTGGACGAGCTCGCCCGACGCGCCCGGGCAGTCGAGACCCGGCTTGCCGCGGAGAGCCTCGACTCGGTGCACGCCTTCCTCGCAGGCGGTCGGCCCTTCGAGCCCACGCGCGACGACCTCGAGTGTCTCACCCAGATCCGGAGCGTCGACGCCGCGACCGGGACCGGCTGGGGACGCGAGGAGCCGGCGGGAGCGCGCATCGCCTGGCACCGGGTCTGGCGGACCCACGCCCACGCCTATGGGTTGGTGTACGGGCACTGGTCGATGCAGGGACTCCACGCCGTCCCCGGTCTGCGCGGCGTCGACACCGGCTGCGTCCACCACGGGCGAGGCCGCGACGGTTTCCTGACGGCGTGGGTTCCGGAGCCCGGTGACGATCGCCCCTTCGATGTGCCGGACGAACGCTTCTGGAAGGTGCCCGCGCGTCGCGCGTACTACCGGGAGCTGCTCGGCGAGGCGTAGCGCGGCCGGGCGGCGGTCGCGGTCGCCTCGGCCCGCGGGGCCAGGGCGCGCCATTCGCTCCGCAGCTGGCCGTACACGACCTGGTCCCCTCGGAAGCCCGGATAGGCGAGGCGCGCACGCAGCACACCCTCCCGCACGAAGCCGAGTCGTTCGGCGACCCGACAGCTCGGTTGGTTGGCCGCGTCGACGAGGATCTCGAGCCGCTCGAAGCCGTGCTCCTCGAAGGCCCGTGCGACCACGAAGCGACCCGCGCGGGTCACCAGGCCCCGACCCCGATCGCGGGGCCCGAGCAGATAGTCGAGACCCGCGATCGACGCCTCACGATCCCGGAGCTCGAGACCGATCACACCGACCAGCCGAGCGTCGACGTGAAGCCCCGCCCAGAACCCGCGACGCTCGATGCTCCGCTGCAACGCGGCCTCGACGAAGGCCAGGTTCGCGGCATGCGACGCGTCGCGCGTGAGCCACTCGTTCGTCTGGGGTGTCGGATCGTATCCCTCGGCGAGCTGATCGAGGCCGGCGACGTCCTCCGGCCCGAGCTCTCGCACGGCGAGATCGGACCCGCCCTCCTGCGTGAGGACCGTCCCCCTCACCCCTCGTCGCCGGTCGTCTCGTCGAGGTCGAGCGCGCAGCTGTTGATGCAGTAGCGGAGACCGGTCGGGGCCGGGCCGTCCGGGAACACATGGCCGAGGTGGGCATCACATCGGCTGCACACGACCTCGGTGCGCACCATGCCGAACGAGGTGTCGGATTCCTCCTCGACGGCTCCGGGCGCGACCGGGGCGGTGAAGCTCGGCCAGCCGGTGCCCGAATCGAACTTGGCCGCGGACGTGAAGAGCTCCGCGCCACCGCAGACGCAACGGTAGACGCCTTTCTTCTTGCAATCGTGATAGGCCCCGGTGAAGGCCCGCTCGGTCCCCTTCTTGCGGGTCACCTCGTACTGCTCGGGCGTCAGACGGGCGCGCCATTCCTCTTCGTTCATCCGGTTCTTCTCGGACATCGATCCTCCAGTGACTTGCCGCGCTAGGATAGCTTCCGGTGCCAGCCGAAGAGCAAGGAGGAGAGCGCATGACCGGATCGGGCTCGAGACTCGCCGCGCAGGAATGCGTCCCCTGCAAGGGTGGTGTCCCGCCGCTCGAAGGCGCGGCACTCGACTCGCTCGCCGCCGAGCTCGGCAACGACTGGCAGGTGGTGGACGGCCACCATCTCGAGAAGGAGTACGGCTTCCCGAACTTCCGGGAGGCGCTCGACTTCACCGGACGGGTCGGCGAGATGGCCGAGGAGCAGTCGCACCATCCGGACATCTTCCTCACCTGGGGCAAGGTGCGCGTGACGATCTGGACCCACAAGATCGACGGACTCACCGAGAGTGATTTCGTGTTCGCCGCGAAGGCCGACGCGCTGCGGTAGCGCGCTGGGCGCGTGGGCGCCTGCCCGTCCCGAGCGTCCCCGGGTTTTCGGGACAGGGCGACACTTTTGGGTTGTCGGTGGGCACGCTCCGGGTCTAGTCTGACGTTGTACCCGGTTGGCGCACAGGGAGACCGCAGCTCCGTTCCCGCCGATCGAAACCGACGGCGGCATCCGGGTACGAAATCCGGTTCGAGGCACCTCGCAGCCGGTCGAAGAATCGATCCCAGCAGCCGTGCTCGAACCACGGCTCGATCGCGCCAAGGCTCGATCGCGGGATGGGTTCCGAGCGGCCTTCGGGGCAGGAGCCGGACGCAAGGATCGGCGGGAAAGGCACCATCGCCGTACGCGGCACGACGCGAACGCCAGAGCGCTCAAGTGGCTTCGAGGCGATCGCCGGATGCATCGTCGCGATGGTGGGTGGGGGACGAAGCCTTCCCGAACCCGGGAGCTTCCAACCCTGCGCAGAGACGAGGAGAGCCTCCCGACGTCGAGTGGCAGTCAGCGCTCGGGGTGTCGGGCACGGGATGCCCTGGCTTCGGGGCCGAGACCACTCGCGCTCCGCAGTCCGGGCCGGCCGGTCGCTCCGGCATCTCCGGGACGATGTCGACGCTGCGCTCGGCGGCGGCGCTCCCCGAACGTCATCGTCGCCTCCCACCGAGGCACGGGACGGGCCGATGTCGAAGGGTCCGGCGCAGCGCCGGGCCACACGGGCTCGCCCCACCTCACCAGGCGGCGTTGATCCTCTGCCGACCGAAACGAGCCCCGTCGGAGGCTCGGGAAGGCCCCCCACCAGCTCGGCAGCCCCGTCGCAGGCTCTGCGTGCGGTCGCGACGGCGCCTGCGCACCTCGCGACCGCCCTTCCCCGAGCGCCGTCCCGGCATGCAGATGCTCTCGTCGGGCCTCGCGATCCCGGGCCCAGCCGAGACCGGGCTCGCGAAGCGTCTGCGTGGCGGAGCCCCGGTCAGCGTGGGGGTCGGACGCGGCGCCGCACCGAACGCAGGGCCCGCTCGGCGTTCGAGCGGATCACTTCGTCGGGATCCTCGCTCGCGATCGTCTCGAGCCGGGCAGCCAGCTCCGGCGTCCATCCGAGCGAGGCCACCCGCACGGCCACGCCGCGGAGTTCGGGCGACCCCGAATCGAGCGACGCGAAGAGCTGGTCCTGTGCGGCCTCGGCGCGCAGCCGCATGCCGGCCTGGAGCACCATGGCCGCGATCTGGGGATCGACTTCCCCGCCGGTCTCGTCGAGGTAGGCGAGGAGCTGATGGATCGCGTCCGGGCTCCGGACGGCGACGGTGGCTGCGGCGCGCCGCACCGTCACCGACGCGCTCGGGTCCCGCACGACGCGCACGCGGCCCCGCACCATCGGCTCGTCGGCCACCGCGAGGAAGAAGCCGGGCGCGACGCGCGCGCGCAGGGCCACGGTGCGGAGCCCGTCGTCGTCGCCGTCCGACCAGGCGAGATAGACCTCGCGGAGGGCCTCCGGGCGGCCCGCCGCCTCGTCGAGCGCGCGCAGCGCGGCAACCCAGTGCTCTTCGTCTGCCCCGGCCTCCATCCGGATCAGCTCGATCGGCTCGTCGATCAGGAGATACGGGGAGCGGGCGCCGCGCAGGGGCAACACGAGGCGTTGCCCGACCTCCACCGGCGGCGGATCGATCGGCGAGCGCTTGATCTCGAAACGCGGGGCGAGCGAACCTCGCACGATCCGGGCGTCCTCGATCTCGACCCGCCCGGTGCGGATCTCGCTCACCGTTCCCACGACGACCGCGTCGGCCAGTCCGAGGCGCTCGTGGAGCGGGCGATCCTCGGGCGAAACCAGGGGGTGGCCGAGCTGGGCCAGGGCTGCGACCGGAGCGAGCCCGCTGGCGAGCACGATCACCGCGAGCGCGACCCGCCACGAGGCGACCCGCTCCGTGCGGTCTCCAGACGGCGCGATCTTCCGGGAATCGGCCCGCCCCGGGCCGTGGCTCGGCCCCGGGCGCGCGACGGCGACGCCAGAGCGTGATCTCGGAGCGGTCTGCATCGCCACCGAGTATAAGCGACGCGCTCGAATCCGAGCGTCGTCCGGCACGCTTCGAGCCGAGTCGTCGGGGTCGGCCGACGCGCGGCGACCCGGCGCCCGCACCCGCGCGTGAAAGCCACGGGTCGTTGAGCTACCGCACTCCTCCAGGCCCGAGCGAGCCCTGGACCGGGGGGGGGGGGCCGGCCCGCCCCGCGGCCCGGGAAGGGTCCGGGGCCGCAAGCCCGGCGGAGCCAGATGGCCACGGAACGGTGCGAGCCCGCGGCGAGATCGCCTTCGCTTCGCCGGACCAGAGCCCCGGGGCCACGAGGAGGGAAGCGTGCCGACGATCAAGATCCCGCCGGCCTACCGGGGCCCGACCGGAGGACTCGCAGAGGTGGACGTCCCGGAGGGCAGCGTCCGCGCCTGCCTCGACGCCGTGTTCCCGGCCGTCCCGTACTGCATCGACCTGC
>CAYYUT010000187.1:0-7067 GCA_964474935.1 uncultured Spirochaetales bacterium | reverse complement strand
ATGGGACCCAACGTGACGGTCGATCCCGAGCTGCTGGAGATCCTGGTCTGCCCCGAGACGCGCCAGACGCTGCGGCTCGCCGATGACGAGCTGCTCGCGAAGCTCAATGCACGGATGCGGGAGGGAGGCCTCCGCAACCGCGGGGGCGACACGCTCACCGAGGAGGTGCAGGCCGGACTGGTGCGGCAGGACGGGCAGGTGCTCTACCCGGTGGACGATGGGATCCCTGTGATGCTCGTCGAAGAGTCGATCGAGCTCGACTGATCGGGGCGACGGGCCGGTGCTACTGGGCGAACTCGCGTCGCTTGAGCTGGCGCACGTACTCGGTGAGCTCGGGATCCGCGGCCACCATCGCCGACACACGCTCCTCGAAGTCGCCGGCGGCCCGCTGCATCGGGGACGTGTCGAGCTTGAGACCCACCGCGTCCCCGAGGCTCTGCAGCAGCGCCAGGGCGCCACGAGGATTCGGGCTGGCACTGATGTAGTGCGGCAGTCCCGCCCAGAGCGAGAGGACCTCGATCCCGTCGTTCCGGAGCCGCTCACCGAGGATTCCCACGATCCCTGTCGGCCCCTCGTAGCTCGACGTCTGTACGCCGACGCGGCTCATCCACTCGGGCGAGCTCGAGAAGCCGCTCACCTGGACGGGTCGCGAATAGACCACGTCCGCCAGGTAGGCGCCGAGGAGCACCGCGCGTCGCACGCCCAGCTCGCTCACGTAGTTAGACACGAGCGACGAGAAGCGTCTCCAGCGGAGGTGGGGCTCGGGGCCCGCAGCGAGCACGAGATCGCTGCCGTCGACGGAGCCGTAGCGGAACCTGTAGGCGGGCCACTCGATCTGGCGCTGGCCCTGGTCGTCGAAGCGGACGTCGGGCCGCTGTACCGTGAAGTCGAAGAACTCGTCGCCGTCGACGTCGGCCAACGGAGCCAGAGAGAGCGCCTCGGCGACGAAGCCGGCCGCGTTGCTGGCGGCCTCCCCGGCGTCGTTCCAGCCCTCGAACGCCATGATGAGCGTGGGCTCGGAGAGCTCGGGCCGCACGCGTCGACGGAGGATTCGTTGCACGCCGTGAGGTTGGCACGTCTGCCAGCACGAGTTCAAGAGGCGTTCAGACTTCGAGCGAGCGCACCAGGTAGTTGCCCCGATCTTCGTCGAACTCGAGCTCGATCAGACCCTGCTGCTGCGCATCCTCGAGCAGGCCCGAGAAGGTCGTGTACCCGTAGTACTGCTCGTTGAAGCCGGGATGCACGCGCCGCAGCGTCTGTTTGACCATCGACCCCCAGACCTGGTCGTAGTCGCGCGCCAGCGAATCGACGATCTCGACAAGCACCTCGACGGCCTCGCCCTTCTTGTCCTCGGTCTTGCTGGTGGTCTTGCGGCGGGTGCGCCGCGGCTTCTCCGACTCTCGGATGAGATCGTCGTAGTAGATGAACTCGTCGGAGTTCGCGATCAGCAGATCGGAGGTGGAGTCCTTGACCCCACAGCCCACGACCCGCTTGTCGTTCTCCTTGAGCTTCGAGACCAGCGGCGAGAAATCGCTGTCACCCGAGAGGAGGGCAAAGGTGTCGATGTGGGTCTTGGAGTAGCAGAGGTCGAGCGCGTCCACGACCATATGGATGTCAGCGCTGTTCTTCCCGCCCACCTTGGTCTGGGGAATGTCGACCATCTCGATGCCGTGGCGATGGAAGTCGAGGGCCTCCGTCCGGTAGCGGCTCCAGTCGCAGTAGCCGCGCTTGAACACGATCCGGCCCTTCTCCAGGAGCCTCTTCAGAACCAGATCGATCTTGAATCCGCCCTTGCGCTTGCCTCGCACGCCGAGCGCGAGGTTCTCGAAGTCGACGAAGACCGCAATCAACGGCTCGCTGGCCAACCATCCATCCTTTCCGGGGCATGCGCCCGCGTGTCTCTAGACATCTTCCGCAACCAGTCGCAACAGGTCGAGCGAGGTGACGATGCCGACCAGGAGCGAGCGTTCGCACACGAGCACCCGATGCACGCGCCGCTCGCACATCAGCCGCGCCGCATCCGCTGCCGTCGCATCCTTCGACACGGTGATCAGCTGTCCCGTCATCACGTCGCAAACGGGCGTGGTGGCGGCGGCCACCGGGAGTGACGCCAGATCGGCGTACTCCTCGACGTCCGAGTAGAAACGCCCGCTCTCACCCACCGTGGGGAGGTCCGAGGCGTATCGGACCAGATCGTTCTGGGTGACCACGCCCACCGGACATCCGTCGGCGTCCACCACCGGAGCCCCCGACACGCCGCGCTTCGCGAGAAGACGCGCCACGTCGCGCAGCGACATGTCGGGCGCGACGCACACGACATTCGGGTTCATCAGCTCCGAGACCAGGCGCTTGCCCACCATACCTCCAGAGCATCCCGAATTTCAGCGCACGAGGCGATAGCCATGTCCCCGAACCGACAGGATGTGGCGAGGCCGCGACGGGTTCGGCTCGAGGTGGCGCCGGAGGCGCACCACGAAGGTGTCGACGACGCGGGTCCGGGTGTCCGGACGCAGGCCCCAGACCTCCTCGAGGAGCTCGCCACGCGGCACGGCCTCGCCTTCCCGCTCGAGCAGCATGCGCAGCAGCTTGGCCTCCTTCATGGTGAGCCGCGTGGCGCCCCGCGGCGTCTCGACCTCGAACCGATCGAAGTGGACCACGGCATCGCCGATCTCGATGCGGCGCGGACCCTCGTCGCGCGGCGCTCCGTCCCAGCGCCGCCGGCGCAGGAGCACCCGCACCCGGGCGAGCAGCTCGTCGAGCCGGAAGGGCTTGGCCAGATAGTCGTCCGCCCCGTCCTCCAGACCGCGCACCAGATCCGAGGGGTCGTCCTTGGCGGTGAGGATCAGGATCGGGACGTAGTTGCCGGCGGCTCGGACCCGGCGCGCCACCTCGTAGCCCGAGAGCTCGGGGAGCATCAGATCGAGGATCACCAGGTCGAAGCTCTCCTCGCCGGTGAGCCGCTCGATCGCGCGGGCCCCGTCTCCGGCCACCTCCGCCTCGTAGCCTTCGGCCTCGAGGTTGAACTGGAGGCCTTCGGCGATGTGGGACTCGTCCTCGACGATCAACACTCGCGCCATCAGGCTGCCGGCGGCGCAGCGCGCAGGGTCACCACGAAACGGCTGCCCCGGCCCGCGCCTTCCGACAGCGCGACCACCCGCCCGCCCTGGCGCTTCACGAGCCCGCGCACGATGAACAGACCGAGGCCCAGCCCCGAGGCCTTGCGCTGAACGTCGCGTCCGGCCCGGTAGAATCGCTGGAAGATCTTGCGCAGCTCGCCGCGAGGGATGCCGATGCCCTGGTCGGCGATGTGGACCTGGACGCGCCGGTCGCCGGCCGGCGTGACCGTGACGCGCACCTCGCCCGGCGGGTCGGAGTACTTGACCGCGTTCTCGAGCAGGTTGCGGAACACCAGTCCGAGCTCCTCGGCGTCCCCCCTCACGATCGCCGATGCGTCGCCCTCGGCCTCGCCGTCGACACTCCGTTCCAGCCCTCCTTCGAGCCGAATCGTGGACGGGTCGAGCCGATGCGCCTCGCGAATCTCGTCGATGCACCGGGCGAGCAGGCGACGTAGCTCGATCCGCCCGCGCGCCGAACGCTGCGGCTCCTCGGCGCGTGCCGCGGCGAGTACCTGGTCGACCGTGCGGGACAGACGGTCGAGATCGTCGCCCATCCAGCCGAGGAACTGGTCGCGACGCTCCGGGTCGGGGTCGCGCCGGCGCAGCGTATCGATATAGAGACGCAGCGAGGCGAGAGGCGTCTTCATCTCGTGGGTCACGGCGTCGAGGAAGGCCTGCTGACGCTGGTTGTGGCGCATCTCGCGGATCAGCCAGGCCAGGAGCATCACCAGCCCGGCGATCAGGAGGAGAAAGCAGGCCGCTCCGAGGACGCCGAGCACCCACTGGGCGCGGGTGAGGCCCCGGGCCATCGAACCGAGGTCGCTCACCACGATGAACTGCCAGCTCACGCCGAGCACCACGGCGATCACCGTGCGCACGATCCCGACCGAGACCGGGAACCGGATCGAACGACGCGGCGACATGGGGCCTCCCGCGGGGAGAGTACGATACAATCAGGGGCTCGTCTGGAGTGCGCCCCTCATGTCCGCCCGAACGCTGCCCGCCCCGACCCCGCCCCGCCGCCCGGCGAAGCCGTCTCGTGCACCGGCTCGCCCGGGATCGCGCGCGTGCGCGGGCAACCGGGCCGCGCTCGCCGGCCGGGCGGGCGCCATCGCGCTCGTCCTCGGCCAGATGCTCCTCTCGGCACCGCCCGCCCGGTCCGCCCTGCCCGCCGAGGGCACCTGCCCGCCGGTCGGACTCACCGACCCCGACCGGGTGCAGGTCGACGCGATCGCGGTCCCCCTGAAGGAGGGCCTCGTCCTCGAGCACTCCGACCTGCTCGCGCTCCAACTGCTGCTCCCGCCCGAGATCTGGAGCCATCGTCGGGTCTTCTTCCACGAGGGCATGAAGATGGAGATCGGGCCCTGCCACCGGCGCTATCCGGTGCCGGCCATCTACGAGCAGGCCACCCGGGCCCCCGCGGGCGAGGCCCGACTCGACGACGCCAACAATCTGCGCGGCTACCGCGCCGGAACCCCGTTCCCGCCCGAATCGATCGACCCCCAGGACCCGAAGGCGGGGGCCCGCTGGGCCTGGAACCTCGAGTACCGCTACCGGGGCGCCGGACCGATCGGCGAGTTCCGTCTCACCGACTTCCCGAGCCGACTCGGTGGCGTCCAGACCTACCGGGGCGACTTCTTCCAGCTCCAGACCAAGCACCGGGCCGATCTGGGGGAGTCCGACTACCAGACACCGGGCGTGGACGAGCCGATCTGGGTGGCGGGCGGCCGCTTCGACGAGCCCTTCGATGCGCGTCATCTGGCCTGGCGTCAGATCCGTCCCGAGAAGGCCGACCGGAATTGGAAGACCCCGGACCGCACCTACGTGTACGTCCCGGCCATGCGGAAGCCGCGGCGCGCCGCGACAACTTGGGTCGATGGACTCTTCATGCCTCGCTACCGGGTGAGCTCGCCCGAGGGCGGCGGCGGCGTGCCCTTCGGTGGAGACCAGTACGGCGTCCAAGGGGCGATCGCGCCGACGTCGGCGGTCTCGTCGACCCCGAGCGAGCACATCCGGCGCGGTCTCGTGGGCCAGAGTCTCCGACCGAACGCCTATCGCTGGCGGTACCTCGGTGAGCGCGAGGTGCTGGCACCCTTGAACGGGAGCCGCGAGGGCTATCCGACCGACCCCGACCGCAACTTCGGCGAGAGCGGACTCTCGGTGGGAAGCGACCGTTGGGAGCTCCGCTACGCGGTGGTGATCGAGGGCCTGGCGCTCCAGCAGAGCACCGAGATCGGGAGCGTCACCCTCTACATCGACTACCAGACCCAGCAGCCGCTCTACTACATCTCGCGCCGGCGCAATCGGCTGGTGCTCGACGTCGGGGTCTTCGTGCACCGCTTCAGTGGCGACCTCCCCGAGTACCCGGAATGGCCGGGCGGCGGCAAGGCCTTCGTCTTCGATCCGGTGGCGTCGGTGTTCTTCTCGGCCGCCGAGGGCGGCACCGGCTGGCGCCGCGAATCCTACGACGTGCGATCCGTGCCGGTGAGCGAGACCGAGCTCCGTGCCATGGCGTCGACGGCCAGCCTCACCCGGGGCCGCTGACCGAGCCGTTCCGCTCTCGGCGGTGCACGTCTTCTCCGTGGTGCAGCGCAATCGCGGCACCCCGTGACGATCCCCACCATCGCCGAACCCCACCTGCTCCGCGCGAGCGGCGCGCACCGAAGGCTGGGGCGGTCGCGACCGCTCCGCGCGAGCCGAGGCGCGGCCGGGCAGACCGCCCCTGACCCGGCAGTCGGTGCGCTGTCGGTTCCGGGACAGCGCTGGCTCTTCAAATCGCAACGCAGTTTGTGAGAGACTGCGCGCATTCGACACAGAGCGACGCACCTCGTCGGGTGGTCAGGGGTCCGAATCGCCATGACATCTCTACGCATCCTGTCTGGAGCAGCCCGCCTGTTCCTCGGGGTGGGGCTGCTGCTCGCATGGGCGCGGCCCGCCTCGGCCATCGAGTTCTGGGACGGCCGCGTGAACGTGAGCGGCTTCTACGAAATGCAGACCCGGCTTCTGAATCCCGACTTCCGTCACCAATGGGACCTCGGCCAGTGGCGACACATCCTCAACATCGAGGCCGAGGCGAACCTCGTCGACGACCCCTGGGGCTTCCTGGATCGGGTGTCGGCCTACTCGCGGGTCGAGATCAGCTACGACTGCGTCTGGACGCGGGGCTGCGGGATCTTCCGCTCGGCCGATGCCTACGGCAATCGGATCGGACGCTTCCCGTCGGTCTACATCGACGGCAACCGCAACGGTTTCGTGGGCGCCGATCCGAACGTGAACCCGGTGAACCCCGTCAGCGACTACCACCAGCGTCCCGACGTGAACGACATCGCCGAGTCCCCGGCCGACCTCGGCGTCGACGGACGCTTCCTGCCCTTCACCACCCCCCGCGCCAGCACGACGCGTCTGGTGGGCATCGGCGACGTCCCGCCCTTCGAGATCCTCGGGCCGAACACCTCCTTCAACAGCACCTTCGCACCATTCCTCGACTACGAGTTCGCCGTGATGCAGGACACCGTCACGAGCTCGGGGGGCGACTCGTCGGGCATCGACGCCATCGTGCTGATGCCGCGCCCCAAGGACGACGTCGACAACATCGGCTCGCTCCGAGGGATCGAGAACCAGACGGTCTTCGACTTCGAGAACGCCTTCCTCGCGAGCTCACCGCTCGCCGACGGCCTGCCCTTCCGCGGTGAGGTGGAAGGCCTCTTCAATCCGTCGCCCGGCCTCACCGAGCTGCGCGAGGACGAGGACATCAGCCGCTTCGACCAGAACTTCGGCCAGAACGATCTCGCCTGGGACCTCGGCGCGAGCCAGGACGAATGGCAGCTGCGCGAGGCGTACCTGGACTTCGAGTTCTTCGATTCGCGGCTCTTCGTGCGCCTCGGCAAGCAGACCATCGTGTGGGGCAAGACCGAGCTCTTCCGCAACCAGGACCGCTTCACCCCGCGCGAC
>CAYYUT010000186.1:0-7070 GCA_964474935.1 uncultured Spirochaetales bacterium | reverse complement strand
GCGCGCGAGTTCCCGTCGTTCCCGATCATGCTCGAGACCTACCGCGCCTGCCTGCAGGACGTGTTCGCCGTGCCGAGCCTCGTCGCCCTGCTGCGCGACCTGAGGAGCCGCAGCCTCCGGATCGACGACGTCGAGACCCGCACCGCCTCGCCCTTCGCCCGCTCGCTCGTGTTCGCCTACACCGCCACCTATCTCTATCAGGGCGACATGCCGGTCGCGGAGCGTCGCGCCCAGGCGCTGAGCCTCGACCGGAACATGCTCCGCGATCTACTCGGCGAGGAGGAGCTCCGGGACCTGCTCGACGCGGTGGTGATCGACGAGACCGAGGCCGAGCTTCAGGGCATCGCCCCGGGCTACCAGGCCAGCCACGCGGACGGCCTGCACGACTGGCTCCGGCGGCTCGGCGATCTGTCACGCGAGGAGGCGATCGCCCGCTCGGACGGACCGGCCGAGGCCTGGCTGACCGAGCTCGAGAACACCCGACGCGCGGTGCGTATGAAGATCGGGGGCGAGGAGCGCTACGTGGCCGTGGAGGACGCGGCGCTCTATCGCGACGCCCTCGGCGCACCGCCGCCCGGCGGACTTCCCGACAGCCTCCTCGGCGAGGTGCCCCGCGCGATCGAACAGCTCGTGACCCGCTTCGCACGACATCGCGGACCCTTCGTGCTGGGCGATCTCGCGGCGCGCTATCAGCTCGTCCCCGGCCAGGCGGAGGTCCTGCTCGAGCGCCTCGTCGCGCGCGGCAGACTCGTGGCGGGCGACTTCCATCCCCGCGGACTCGACAAGGAATGGTGCGACGTCGACGTGCTCCGCCGACTCCGGCGGAAGACGCTGGCACGTCTGCGCGGCGAGGTGGCGGCGGTGGCCGGCCCGACCCTCGCACGCTTCCTGCCACGCTGGCACCGCCTGGGCGGCGAAGCGCGCCTCGACGACGCCATCGAGCAGCTGCAGGGCCTTCCGGTCTCGTTCGCCGAGCTCGAGCAGACGCTGCTCCCGGCCCGGGTCGCCCACTTCGATCCGCGCATGCTCGACGAGCGCGGGGCGCTCGGGAGCCTCGTGTGGGTCGGTCGGGGTTCGCTCGGAGACCGCGACGGCCGCATCGCCCTCTACCGCCGCGATCGCGTCTCGCTGCTCGCCGATCACGGAGTGCCTCCCGACGATCTCGGAGGGCTGCACCGAGGCATCCTCGAACACCTCGGCTCGCGAGGAGCGTCGTTCTTCTCGGAGCTGGTGGCCGGCGCAGCAGGTGCGTCGCAGCGCGACGTGCTCGACGCACTCTGGGATCTGGTCTGGCAGGGCCTGGTGACGAACGACACGTTCGCCCCCTTGCGAGCACTCTCCCACCGGCGGCAGCGCGACGGACGTGGCCGTCGCGACCGATTGCGCTCCGAGACCAGCGCGGTGGCGGGGCGCTGGTCGCTGGTGGCGTCGTTGCTCGTCGGGGATCCGAGCCCGACCGAGCGCGCCCACGCCCGCGCATCCATGCTCCTGGAGCGCTACGGGGTGGTGAGTCGCGACGTCATGGCGCTCGAGACGATCGAGGGAGGCTGGAGCCAGGTGTATCCGGTGTTCCGGGCCATGGAGGAGTCCGGGAAGCTCCGCCGGGGACACTTCGTGGAGGGGCTCAGCGGAGCCCAGTTCGCCTTCGCCGGCGCGGTGGACGAGCTGCGCTCGGCGCGACCCGACGCCGGTGAGCGCGACGTGCGGGTGCTCGCCGCCTGCGATCCCGTCAACGCCTTCGGAGCGATGCTTCCCTGGCCTGCGACCCGGAGCGCCGAGGCGAAGCCTCGACGGGCGGAGGGCGCCGCGGTCGTTCTCGTGGAAGGCGAGCCCGCGCTCTACCTCGAGAAGGGTGGGCGCCGGATCCTGAGCTTCGAGACGAACGCGCCCGAGCGCGGCAACGAAACGCTCGAGCGCGCGGCCCGAGCGCTCCGGGGGCTCTTCGAGAACCGGCATCGAACCCGGATCTGCGTGGAACGCATCGACGAGGACGCCGCGCGCGAGTCCCCACTCGCCGCGGCCTTCCTCGCGGCCGGATTCCGGGCCGACTACAAGGGCCTGACCCTCGAGCGATCCCCCGCTCGCGAGGCCTGAGTCGTGCCGGAGGGGGACACCGTTCACAAGCTCGCCGGAGCGCTTCGGCCGCGACTCGTCGGAAGACGCCTGCTCGGCGTGTGGACGCGCGATCGGGGTCTCATCGAGCCGTTCGCCGGACGCCGCGTCACCGAGGTGTCGGCGCTCGGCAAGCACATGCTGGTCGGCATCGATCGCCGCGATGGGAAGCCGGGCGCCGACTGGGTGCTCCACATCCATCTCGGAATGCGCGGCCGCTGGCACCGCCTCGACCGCGATGCCCCTCCCCGACTGTCGCCGGCCCGGGCTTCGCTGGCACTCGAGACGCAGGACGCTCTGTTCGTGTGCTACCGCGCCGCGGTCGCCGAGGTGTTGCGCCGGGCGGATGTCGCGGTCCACCCACGCCTGATGCGCCTCGGACCCGATCTGCTGTCCGACGAGCCGTCGTACGCCACGATCGTCGAGCGCGCGCGCCGCCGCGAGGCGCGGTGCGTGGCGGAGCTGCTGCTCGACCAGACCGTCGCCTGCGGAATCGGCAACGTGTACAAGAGCGAGGTCCTGTTCGTGGAAGGAATCCATCCCGAGACCTCGGCTGCCTCGCTCGACGACGACGCGATCGTGGGTCTGTATCGCTCGGCGCGACGGCTCCTGCGGGCCAATCTCGGGGGATGGCGACGGACCACCATCCGATCGGTAAGTCCCGGGCGGACGCCCGGTCCGCGCGATCCACGCCTCTGGGTCTACGGACGTTCGGGCGAACAGTGCCGTCGCTGCGCGACACCCATCGCAAGCATGCTGCTGGGCGACGACGCGCGCAGCAGCTACTGGTGCCCGGGCTGCCAGCCGCGAGCCGACGCGGCCGGACTCGAGGCCAGCGCCCGCTAGAATCCGGCCGTGACGCAGCCCAGAACCGACCGCGTGGGACGAGGACGAATTGGCCCGCAGCGAGGCCCGCGCAGGAAGATGCGACCCTTCGGGCTCGCACTCGCCCTCGCATTCGCCTGCATCGGGACATCGGACGCTCGGGCCGGCCACCCCGAGAACACGACCTTGGACGAGGCTCCGGCCACTTCGCACGCTCGGGCCGACGACTCCGAGACCACGGCCGTGGACGGGGCTCCGGCGGTCCAGACCGCGAGCCCTCTCACGAACCCGCGCCAGCTCACCTTCGCGGGCCGGCGCGCGGGCGAGGGCTACTTCGGGCCCGACGGGCGTCGCATGGTGTTCCAGAGCGAGCGCGAGCCGGGCAACCCCTTCTATCAGGTCTACTGGCTCGACCTCGCCACGGCCGACCTGCGCCGGGTGTCGCCGGGAGTCGGTAAGACGACCTGCGCGTGGATCCACCCGGAGTCGGGCCGCGTCCTGTTCGCATCGACCCATCACGATCCAGCATCGCCGGCCCATCAGCAGGCCGAGCTCGACATGCGCGCGAGCGGCAAGGAACGACGTTATGCGTGGGACTACGATCCCGAGTTCGAGCTGTATCAAGCGAGCACCGACGGAACCGAGCTCGTCCGCCTGAGCGAAGCCCGCGGCTACGACGCGGAAGGCTCGTACTCTCCCGACGGAAGCCGGATCCTGTTCGCGTCGAACCGGCACGCCTACGCCGAGACGCTCCAGGCGGCCGATCGCGAAAGGCTCGAGATCGACCCCCAGTTCTTCATCGACCTCTACTGGATGAACGCCGACGGGACCGGGCTCGAACGCCTGACCGATTCGCCCGGCTACGACGGGGGCCCGTTCTTCGCGCCCGATGGCCGCCGGATCGTCTGGCGGCGCTTCAGCCCGGACGGCGCGAGCGCCGAGATCTGGACGATGGACCTCGCAACCCGCGAGGAGCGTCGGATCACCGAGCTCGGGGCCGTTTCGTGGGCTCCCTTCTTCCACCCGTCGGGCGACTACCTGATCTTCGCCAGCAATCTCGAGGGATTCGGGAATTTCGAGCTCTATCTCGTCGACGCGCGCGGAGAACGCGAGCCTGTGCGGGTGAGTCATCGCGAAGGCTTCGACGGGCTACCCGCCTTCTCGCCGGACGGCACCCGGCTGGCCTGGTCCAGCAGCGCCACGGCGTCGGGCAAGCCCCAGCTCTTCCTGGCCGACTGGGACGACGCGTCCGCTCGTCGGCGACTCGGGCTCTCGAATCGTCCGGTGGGAGCGGGCACCGCGACGGTCGAGCCTCCTGCGACAACCCCCGCCCCACCGATCGCAGCCCACGAGCTTCGCCAGCACGTAGAGGCGCTCACCGACGCCGAGCTCGGCGGTCGGCTGACCGGCACCGAAGGCGAGAAACGCGCCGCGCGTCTGATCGCTGCCGGGTTTCGGCGGGCCGGGCTCGTGCCAGCGGGCGACGGCGGGAGCTACTTCGAGCCCTTCGACTTCACGGCGGGCGTGTCGATCGCGCCGGGGAACCGCTTCGTGATCCTCGCGGGAGGAGCGGCGGTCGAGTTCCCGGTCGAGAAGGACTGGACTCCCCTGGGATTCTCGCAGACGGGCGAGATCGAGCCGGTCGAGGTGGTCTTCGCGGGATATGGCATGCGGTCGCCGGCCACCGACGGTATCCCGGCGTACGACTCGTATGCCGATCTGGATGTCCGCGACAAATGGGTGCTGGTGCTGCGAGACGTGCCGTCCCGGGCCGACGAAGAGCGGCGACGCCATTGGCGACGTCACGCGACGCTCCGGTTCAAGGCGGCCGTGGCCCGCGACCTCGGCGCGCGCGGCCTGCTGGTGGTGGCGGGGCCTGCGACCCCGGTGCGCGATCCCTTGATCCGCCTCGAGTTCGACGGCACGGGGGGAACGACATCGCTCTTCGCGGCCTCGGTGGTGCCCGCCGTCGCGGAAGCGCTTCTCGCGCCCATGGGTCTCACCCTCGCCGAGGCGCAGAACGCCCTCGATACGAGCGACGAACCGCGCGGCTTCGTTCTCCCCGACGTGCTCGCCGGCGGAGAGGTGGCGCTCGAGAAGGTGCGGCGCACGGGGTTGAACGTCGTCGGGCGACTGCCCGCCGGCAGCGTGGGCACGGGCGGCGCCGTGGTGGTGGGGGCGCACTACGATCATCTGGGGCGGGGCGGCGCAGGAACCTCGCTCGCGCGCGAGGGAGAACGCAATCAGATCCATCCGGGAGCCGACGACAACGCCTCGGGAACGGCGGTGATCCTCGCGATGGCCGCCCATCTCGCGGGTGAGGCCCGGGGGGGACGCTTCCACCCGAAGCGCGACGTGGTCTTCGCGGCCTGGTCGGGAGAAGAGATCGGCCTGCTCGGTTCGAGTCACTTCACGCGGGAACGCACCCCGGAGACCGAACGCGACAACCCCCACGGCGAGGGACTCCGCGGGACGATCGCGGCCTACCTGAATCTCGACATGGTGGGGCGCTTCGAAACGCGTCTGGCCGTGCAGGGCACCGGCTCGAGCCCCGGCTGGCCGGCGACCGTCGAACGTGCGAATGCGCGCATCGGGCTCCCCGTGCGACTCTCGGAGGATCCGTACCTGCCGACGGACGCCACCCCCTTCTATCAGGCCCAGGTTCCGGTGTTGTCCGCCTTCACCGGGGCTCACGGTGACTACCACCGGCCCAGCGACACGGCCGACAAGCTCGACTACCAGAACATGGCCCGCGTGGCCGGGCTCTGGTCGGCGATCACCCGCGAACTCGCCGAGCGCGAGAGTGCGCCCGAGTATGCGGTGGTCGAGCGAGCAGCGGGTGGCGTCGGACGGGTCGCCATCCGCGCCTACCTCGGAACCATCCCGGACTATGCGCCCGGGGGCGAGACGGGTCTGCGTCTGTCCGGTGTCGCTGCGGGCGGGCCCGCCGAGCGCGCCGGTGTCCGCGCCGGCGACGTGGTGGTCGGGCTCGGTGACAAGGCGATCGAGAACATCTACGACTACACCTACGCGCTCGAGGCCCTCGAGATCGGGGTGCCGACGCCCATCGTGGTGCTGCGCGGCGGAGAGCGGCAGACGCTCGAGATCGTGCCCGAGCCACGCGAATAGCATCGGCCTACCCGCCCGCACACCCGACCATCCCGACCCGCGCACGTGTGTGACGAACGACGCGGTCCGACCGGCGGCGGCTCGCGTCGGAGAGTGCCCGGATCGGGCTCGACGCGGGGCCGGGCCGGGCCCGAGCAGGGAGGGCATGGAGACCGTCTCGGAGCGATCTCGGACCGGGACCGGCCGGCGTTCCGGTCGGGCCGACACGGCGATCGGCTCGGACTCGGATCGGAGTCCCATGGGGCTCGAGCCACGATCGTAGTGGGTCGCGATCGGGTCGTGCGCGAAGCCAGCCGGGCGGACCGTGGTACCTTGTGGGCGTGAGGGCGAAGCCCTCGACAAAGGCTCAACACGTCGTAGCCTGCTGCCAAACCGTTGGAGGACCCATGAAATTCGAACTGCCCCCGCTTCCGTACGCAAAGGACGCTCTCGAACCGCACCTGAGCTCGCGGACGCTCGAGTTCCACTACGAGAAGCACCACAAGGGGTATCTGACCAAGCTACAGGCGGCGATCGAGGGGAAGCCCGAGGCCCAGAAGCCGCTCGAAGAGATCATTCTCGAGTCCGAGGGTGGCGTGTTCAACAACGCCGCACAGATCTGGAACCACACCTTCTACTGGGAGAGCATGAAGCCGGGCGGCGGCGGTGCGCCGGACGGCGACGCGGCTTCGCTCATCGAGCAGTCGTTCGGGGGCTACGACGGCTTCCGAGAGAAGTTCATGGCGGCCGCCAACCTGTTCGGCTCGGGCTACGTCTGGGTGTACCACGATCCGGCCTCCAAGAAGCTCGCCATCGAGGGCATGAAGGATGCCGACAGCCCGCTCCAGTAGGGCGCCACCCCGGTGCTCGGCATGGACGTCTGGGAGCACGCCTACTACCTCGACTACCAGAACCTCCGGCCCAAGTACGACAAGGCCTACCTCGCCGAGCTGGTGAACTGGGACTTCGCGGCCGAGACCTTAGCCGCCTGAGCCAGCGCCCGCAGCCTCCAAGCCGCCGCGCCC
>CAYYUT010000185.1:0-7074 GCA_964474935.1 uncultured Spirochaetales bacterium | reverse complement strand
ACACCGCAGAAATCAAGCGCCGGCGATCTCGGAACCGCCCGCGCCGCAGCCCAACAGGTCTTTACCTGCAGAAGGAGGGGTGGAGGATCGGCGGTTGCGGGCGGCGAGGCAACCCCTTTGGGGAGGGGCCGGGGTCGTCAGAGACGGACGCTGTGGTCCGCGGAGAGGCGGGAAGACGCGGGCTGATCAAAGACACGTCCGAAAGTGGCGCGCGACACCCCTCCCGGCACCGGCGACGCCCGACGGCTCGCAGTGATCGCTCACCCGCGCCTTATTATCCTGCAGAGGCGGCTCGCAGCCTTTGCAGCGCGACGACGTGTCGATTCGGGGCCACCGCGAGGATCGACCTCCCGGACTCTCGCCTTGCGTCGGGCATCGTGTCCTGCACCCTGTCGATTGATCGGGCACGGCGGTGGCGATCCGTCGCAGACCCGCCGGCGCCTGGCAACCTCCCGACCCTCACCCCTCGCCTGCGCACCCGCCACGACGGCGGGGTGCGCCACGAGGGCCTTCGTGAGCCAGAAACCCGATGATGCGCCGGACCGCGCCCGTCGCGCGGTGCACCCGGAACCCCGCTCGCCCCGAGATCGCAGCCGGCAACCCCGGCTCCTCGACCAGCTGCGGCGGGCGCTGCAGCTCCGCCATCGCACTCCCCGCACCCAGGAAGCCTACGTCGGGTGGGTCCGGCGCTTCATCCGGTACCACGGGCTGCGCCACCCCCGCGATCTCGGGCCCCCCGAGATCACCGAGTTCCTGAACCATCTGGCCAGCGAGCAGCAGGTGGCGCCGTCCACCCAGAACCAGGCCCTGAACGCCATCGTCTTCCTGTACGCGCGGGTGCTGGATCGGCCCGTGGGCTCCCTCGATCGACTCGTGCGCGCGCGCAAGGCCCGCCACCTGCCGGTGGTGCTCACGCGCCGCGAGGTCGAGGCGCTGCTGGCCGAAATCCACGGTACCCACCATCTGGTGGCGAGCCTTCTCTACGGATCGGGGCTGCGTCTGTTCGAAGGCCTCGAGCTGCGCGTGAAGGACATCGACTTCGAGCGGCTCGAGATCACCGTGCGGGAGGGCAAGGGGCGCAAGGACCGCGGCGTCCCGCTCGCACGGCGGTCGGTGCCGGCCCTGCGCGAGCAGCTCGAAGGCGTCCGGCAGCTCCATACGAAGGATCTTGCGCGTGGGCGCGGCCACGTGCGCCTGCCCGGCGGGCTCGCGCGCAAGTACCGGAACGCGTCACGCGAATGGGGCTGGCAATGGGTGTTCCCCGCGTCGCGTTTCCATCGCGACCCCCGCGACGGCCTGGCCAAGCGCAATCACCTGCACGAGACGGCGGTGCAGCGTGCCGTGAAGCGCGCGGTGCGCGCCGCCGGGCTCGCCAAGCCCGCCAGCTGCCACACGCTCCGGCACAGCTTCGCCACGCACCTGCTCCAACGCGGAGCCGACGTCCGCACGGTGCAGCAGCTGCTCGGTCACCAGAATCTCAACACCACCATGGTCTACGTGCACGTCCTCGAGCGCGGGGCCCTCGGAGTCCGGAGCCCCTTCGACCCGATCGACTAGCGCCTCCGGGAGCAGGCGGGCCGTCCGGGAGGTTCGCGGAGGGCACGCCGAGGCCCCGCTGCGCCCGGCCCGGGTCACGCGATAGAACGCCTCCCACAGCGGGGGCGGGCTCCGGTCGCGCGCGAATGCCTTCGGCAGCGGGGGCGGGCTCCGGTCGCGCGCAAATGCCTTCCGCCGCGGGGGCGGGCGCCGATCTCGCGCGAACGCTTCCCGCAACAGCGCCCGGCCCGGGTCAAGCGACAGAGCGCCTTCCGCCGCGGGGGCGGGCGGAGCCCGGCCGGGCTATTCGCCCTCGCCCAACGCGCGTGCGGCGTCGAGGAAGGCGCGCACGCCCTCCACCGGGGTGTCGGGGTGGCAGCCGTGGCCGAGGTTCAGGATGTGGCCGCGCGCGCCCGAGGCGTCGCGGGCACTGGCGCGCACCCGCGCGAAGATCTCGTCGCGCGGGGCATGGAGTGCGGGCGGGTCGAGGTTCCCCTGCACACTGGTACTGACGCCCGCCTGCCGGGCGGCGGCCGCCAGATCGACCCGCCAGTCGAGCGAGATCACGTCGGCCCCGGCCTCGAGCATGGCGTCGACCACGTGCCCCCCGTTCTGGACGTAGAGGATGAAGGGCGCACGCGCCCGGTCGACCCCGGCCACGATGCGCTGGTGCCACGGCAGGGCCCAGCGGCGGTAGTCGTCCGGGCCGAGCAACCCTGCCCAGGTGTCGAAGAGCTGCACGACCTGTGCGCCGGCCTCGATCTGGGCGTTCAGGTACCCGACGGTCATCTCGGCGAGCCGATCGAGGAGCGCCTCGAGCACGTCGGGCTCGCGATAGAGCATGCGCTTCAAGGCAGCGAAGTGGCGCGACCCCTGCCCTTCCACCAGATAGGCGGCCAGGGTGAAGGGGGCGCCGGCGAAGCCGAGCACCGGCACCTCGGGCTCCGCGAGCTCGCGCCGCAGGCGTCCGAGGATCTCGAACACGTAGGGAACCGCCTCTTCCGCCACGAAGGGACGCAGCTCGTCGACCTGGCCGCGCGTGCGGATCGGCTTGGCGATGGTGGGGCCGGGCGCGAAGTCGAGCTCGACCCCGAGCCCCTGCACCGGGACGAAGATGTCCGAGAACAGGATCACCGCCTCGGTCCCGACGAGCTCGAGCGGCTGCAGCGACACCTCGACGGCCCGGTCGACGTCGCGACACATGTCGAGGAACGAGATGCCCTCGCGGACGGCGCGATACTCGGGCAGATAGCGCCCGGCTTGGCGCATCAGCCAGGCCGGCGGGCGGTCGATCGGCTCGCCGCGGCAGGCGCGGAGCAGGCGCTCGGTTCGCGAGAGCGTCATGCGCGCGGCGCCCTAGTAGCCCGAGAGCGCGGCCCACCGGGCGCGATGCCAGGTGGCGTCACCGAAGGTGAGCTCGGCCACGCGGGCCCGCTTCAGGTAGAAGCCGATGTCGTGCTCGTCGGTCATGCCGATTCCGCCGAACATCTGGATGGCCTCGTTCGCCACGTGGATGGCGGCGTCGGAGCAGATCGCCTTCGCCAGCGAAACGAGCTGGGGCGCGTCGGCCGCCGCTTCGTCCACGGCGCGCGCGGCGGCCATCACCGCCGAGCGGCAGAGCTCGATCTCGCTGAAGAGGTCGGCGGCCCGGTGCTTGAGCGCCTGGAAGCTCCCGATCGGGACGCCGAACTGCTGGCGCTGTTGCAGGTAGGTGAGCGTCCGCTCGAAGGCCTCGCTCATCGACCCGAGCATCTCGGCGCACAGACCCACCGTGGCGCGATCGACGACGGGCCGCAGGATGGCGATCCCCTCGTGCAGCTGACCGACGACGTCGGCCATGTCGGCGGGCACCCCGTCGAGCTCGACGAGGGCCGCCCCCCGCGAATCGATCCGCGACTGGGGCTCGATCGAAAGGCCTTCGGCGTCGCGGCGCACCAGGAAGAGCGTGATCCCGTGCTCGTCGTCGGGCTGGCCCGCCGTGCGAGCGGGCACCACCAGGGCATCGGCCGCGGCCCCGTCGAGCACCTGGATCTTCTGGCCGTGGATCCGGAAGCCGTCGCCCTCGCGCTCGGCGCGGGTCTCGACGTGCTCGATCCGGTACCGGCTCTTCGGCTCCTGATGGGCGAGGGTCAGCACCGTCTCGCCCGCTGCCAGCTTCGTCAGCCACTCGGACTGCTGCGGCTCGACGCTCCCGAAGCGGATCGCCTCGCCCGCGAGCAGCACGCTCGACAGGAAGGGCTCGGGTGCGAGCGTCCGGCCGAGCTCCTCGAGCACCACGGCCAGCTCGGCGAGGCCCATCTCGGCGCCTCCGAAGCGTTCGGGGAAGGGAATCCCGACCCACCCGAGCTCGGCCATCTGCTTCCAGAGCGCGCGCGAAAAGCCGGTGGCATCCGCTTTGTCGCGCAGCTCGCGCACCCGCGAAATGGGCGACTGCTCCGCCACGAAGTCGCGGGCGGTCTTGGCGAGGAGCTCCTGGTCTTCCGTGAGTACGAGCTGCATGGTTTCCCCGGTCTAGTCCGGAAGCCCGAGGACACGCTTCGCGATGATGTTGCGCTGCACCTCCGAGGTGCCCCCCTCGATGGTGTTGCCGCGCGAGCGCAGCCAGTCGCGGGTGCGCTGCAGCTCCTCGTCGTCGAAGCCCTCGCCCTCCCAGCCCAGGGCCTGGGGCCCGGCCATCCGCACCAGCAGCTCCGAGCGGCGCTGGTTGAGCTCGGTGCCGTACACCTTGAACATCGATGTCTCGGGGCCGGGCTTGTGTCCGGCCTTCGCTGCGTCGCGCGAGCGTTGCATGGTGAGCCCGAAGGCGCGCGTGTCCATCTCGAGACGCGCGATCTGGTCGCGGAGCACCGGGTCGGCGAGCATCCCGTTGCCGCCCACGTACTCGCGCGCGAGCTCCGCCAGACCCTTGCCGCGCTTCTTGCCTCCGTGCGCGGCCGTTCCGAAGGCGTCGGCGATCATCGTCCGCTCGTGGCCGAGGAGCGCCTTGGCGACGGTCCAGCCCGCATCCACCCGGTGGACCACGTTCGCCCGGGGCACCCGCACCTCGTCGAAGAAGGTCTCGCAGAAGGGCGACGAGCCGCTGATCAGCTTGATGGGCCGCACCGTCACGCCCGGCGCCGCCATGTCGATGAGCAGGAAGGTGATCCCCTCCTGCTTCTTGGCCTCGGGGTTGGTGCGCACGAGCGCGAAGATCCAGTCCGATTCGTCGGCGTACGAGGTCCAGACCTTGTGGCCGGTGATCACGTAGTGGGCGCCATCCACCACGGCGCGCGTCTTGAGCGACGCGAGGTCAGAGCCCGAGCCCGGCTCGGAATAGCCCTGGCACCAGCGGATCTCGCCGCGACACACCTTGGGCAGGTGTTCGAGCTTCTGCTCCTCACTCCCGAACTGGAGGAGCGTCGGGCCGATCATCGTGAGCCCGAAGCCGATCAGGGGCGCGGGGATCTTGAGGCGTCCCATCTCCTGCGAGAGCACCTTCGCCTCGGCAGGCGACAGACCGCCGCCGCCGTATTCCTTGGGCCAGGTGGGCGCGGTGAATCCCCGCTCGGCCGCGATCTCGCACCAGCGCGGCTGGTCGGGGAAGGCAGGCTTCGGATTGCGACCACCCCAGTAACCGTCGAGCGCCGACGAGGCGACGCCCACGAGCGATTCCGGCGCGTGGCTCTGGAGCCAGTCGCGCGCCTCGCTGCGGAACTCTTCGAGACTCGCCATGAGACCATCCCTCTCGAATTTGGAACGCATTCTAGCAGGCCCGCCCTCATTCGGAGCGGCGCTCCCCGGTCCCTGCTAGCTTGCTCGCGTGCGCATCCTCTTGGCCAGTCCCCGCGGCTTCTGTGCCGGCGTCGACCGCGCGATCGAAATCGTCGAGCTCGCGCTCGAGCGCTTCGGTCCGCCCGTCTACGTGCGCCACGAGATCGTCCACAACCGCCACGTGGTCGAGTCGCTGCGCGCGAAGGGCGCCGTCTTCGTCGAAGATCCAGCGGACGCGCCCGAGGGGGCCATGCTCGTCTACAGCGCGCACGGCGTATCGCCCCACGTGCGCGCCGCGGCGGACGAGAACGGGCTCCGAACGCTCGATGCCACCTGCCCGCTCGTCACCAAGGTCCACGTCGAGGCGCAGCGCTTCGCGCGCGAAGACCGCGAGATCGTGCTGGTGGGTCACGCCGGCCATGTCGAGGTGGAAGGCACGATGGGCCAGGCCCCCGAGCGCATGCACCTCGTCGAGACGGTCGAGGACGTCGAACGGCTCGAGGTGCGCGACCCGAGCCGGCTCGCCTGCCTGACCCAGACCACCCTGTCCGTGGACGACACCCGCGAGATCATCGAGGCGCTCGAACGCCGCTTCCCCGAGATCGAGCTCCCGCGCAAGGACGACATCTGCTACGCGACCCAGAACCGCCAGAACGCGGTGAAGGAGCTCGCGCGCGACGCCCAGGTGGTGCTCGTGGTGGGCGCACCGAGCTCGTCGAATTCCAACCGGCTGCGCGAGCTCGCCGAGAAGTGCGGCGCGCGCAGCTACCTGGTGCAGGACGCGAGCGAGATCGAGCCCGCCTGGATCGAGGGCGTCGCCTGCGTGGGCGTGACGGCGGGCGCCTCGGCACCCGAGCTCCTGGTCCAGGAGGTCGTGGCCCGGCTCGAGCAGCTCGCCGGCGGCTCGGCCCAGGTCGATCCCCTCCCCGTCGTGGACGAAGGCGTCCGCTTCCAGCTCCCGAGCGAGCTCCGCAACGTCACGAGCTAGGCGTGGGTCCCGCCCCGCCGAACGATCCGGCCGCGGCGGAGCGGATCGAAGACGAGCGCGAAGAGTTCGAGGAGCTCGAGGACCTCGGCGACCCCGAGACCTCACCCGCCATCCCCTCGGCGGCGGTCGCGGTCGCCACGGCCGCCGCGGCCGCCCTGCTCGGACGTCGGGGAGACCACCACCGGGCCACCGATCGCGAGATCTGGAGCCTGGCCTGGCCGGTGATCCTGTCGCAGGTGCTCGCGAGCGCGGTGAGCCTGATCGACATCGCGATGGTCGGGCGCCTCACCCGCGAGGCGGTCGCGGCGGTGGGCTACACGACCCAGTTCCTCTGGCTGATGCAGTCGGTGCTCTTCGCGGTGGGGATCGCCTGCGTGGCCCTGATGGCACGGGCCATCGGCGCCGGCGACGCGACCCGCGCCCGCCGGGCGCTCGCGGGATCGCTCATCCTCGCCGTCGCGATCGCCGCCGTCGTGACGACGGTGGTGCTCGCTGCGCCGCGCGGGCTGCTGGCGCTGCTCCGGGCCCAGCCCGAGGTGATCGACCTGGCCGAGCCCTATCTCCTGCTGGTGCTCGGCTCCTCGCCGCTCCTGGCCGTGTCGATCGTGCTGGAGTCGGCCTTCCGGGCGGTGAAGGACACGCGCACCCCCATGCTGATGGCCTTCGTCGTCACGATCGTGAAGACGGCGCTCAACGCGGTGCTGATCTTCGGCGCCCTGGGCTTCCCGCGCCTCGAGCTGGTGGGGGCGGGGATCGCCACGGTGGCGTCGCTGGTGGCGGGACTGGTGGTGATCTCGGTG
>CAYYUT010000184.1:0-7078 GCA_964474935.1 uncultured Spirochaetales bacterium | reverse complement strand
TGGGGGTGGTGGAGCGCGACGCTGTGATCGACGGCTCGACCATCAGCCACGGCGACGCGATCCTGGGCCTCGCCTCGAGCGGCCTGCACAGCAACGGCTACTCCCTCGCCCGGCGCATCGTCGACGATGGGATCCGCGCCGGACGCCTGGACCTCCGGGGCGAGGCCGGGGAGCTGAACACGTCCCTGGCGGCCGCCCTGCTCGCGCCCACGCGCATCTACGTCAAGCCCATCCTGAACCTGTTGCGCGACTTCACGATCCGCTCGATGGCCCACATCACGGGCGGCGGCTTCGAGGGGAACCTGCCGCGCGTGCTCCCGGCGAGCGTTTGCGCGCACCTGGACCCGACCACCTGGCCGCGGCCACCGGTGATGCAGATCATCCAGCGCGAGGGCGACCTCTCCGAGGCCGAGATGCACCGGGTCTTCAATGCCGGGATCGGGATGGCCCTGGTGGTCCCCCGCGAGCAGGCGGATGACGTGATCCATCGTCTCGGCGGTCTGAGCGAGCGCGCCTACGCGATCGGACGAATCGAGCGGCGCGAGGCCGACGATCCGCCGGTACGGCTAGACCCCCTCCGCGCATCCGCTCGACGCGAGTGACCTGCTCCAGCCATTCGGCGTGTCGGCCGGAAGATCGCTCGCACGCGTCCGAGCGCGCCGACGGTGTGGGGTCGGGGCGCGGATATGGCGTGCGGCCGAGGCGGCCTTCCGCAGCGCCGCAGCCGGCGGAACGCTGCCAGCGGCCCGACGACGCGTCCGAATGCCGGCGAGCTCCGGGGACGGGAGACTAGAGGCATGGCGCGACTCTCGTCGGTCTCGTCGCGACATCACCCCCGCGCCCGACGCTGGGACGTGGTGGTGCTCGGAAGCGCCCTGCCCGGTCTGGTGGCGGCAGCGCGAATGGCCATGGCCCGTCTCCGGGTGCTGGTCGTCGAGGAGACGAACGTCTCCGACGGCTTCGTCGGGCTGCGCGAGCCCTTCTTGCTCGCGGGTGCCGCTCGCGGCGTCCTGTCGGTGCTCCTGCGCGAGCTCACCGTCCCCCTGATCGATCGCCGTCGGATGCAGCCCGACCCCATCGCCTTCCAGCTGGTGACTCCGGACGCGCGCATCGACGTCGGCGACCCGGCGCGTACCGCCGAAGAGCTCGTGCACTGGGGCCTGGCGGAGCCGAAGCGCGCGGCGTCGTTGGTGCGGGCCCTGGTCCAGGCCGGCGAGGCCGAGCTCGAAGCGATGCTCGCTGCGCCCATCGTGCGCGCGGGTGGCCGGGTCGGGCGACGGGCAGCGCGTGGCGCCGCGCATGGTCGAGGTCTCCCGGACGAGGCCGTCCGGGCCGATCCTCCCCTCGATGCCTGCCTCGCCGTCCAGGCCCAGGCCCTGGCGCGCCTGGCCGAGAGCATTCCGGCACCCGAGGCGCGCGCCCGCTTGCTCGGCGGCGCGCTCGACGGGGGGGCCGCCTTCCCCAGCTCCGAGCACTCGATCCGGGGCGTGCTCCGTCAGCGGATCCTCGCGCTCCACGGCGACTTCCGGAGGGTCGGCGCGCCGTTCGAGCTGGTCGCCTTCGAGGGCCTCCCCACCGTGGCGCCGAGCGAGACCCGCGAGCTCTGGGTGGGTCGGGCGCTGGTCCTGAATGCGCCCATGGCCTCGCTCGCGAGCGCCCTCGGGCGCTGGCAAAACGACGTTCCGGGCTTCCTGCACGACGAGCCCTCGATCCGTCATCGCACCGTTCGACAGGTGTTGCGGGTACCGGCGGCGGTGCGTCCCGAAGGCATGGCGGCCCGCGTGATCGCGCTCCCCGAGGCCCCGGGCGGTCCGGAAGCCGAATCCGCGACATCGCGCCCCGGGCGCGCCCCCCTCGCTCCCCTGGCAGACCACGTCCGGCTCGCGGCGTATCCCGTGCCCGGTGGCGAGGGCGACATCGATCTGGTGGCGAGCAGCCTCGCGCGCGACGATCCGGGCGGCATCCTCGAAGCGGAGAAGCGCATCGAGCAGACGCTGGCCGGTCTGATCCCGTTCGCCGAGGGCCGCTGCCGCCCGCGCGAACGGCTGCGCGCGGAGTGGGACGACGAGGACGCGGTACTCGACCCGGCCGAGGGCGTCGGTTGGCCGGGTGGCGTCGAGATCCGCGTCTCGGCCCGTCCCCGGGTCTACGGCCTGCCGCGCCAGGCCATCGGCTCACTCGGCTTCGAGGGCGAGTTGCTGCTCGGCTGGCGCGCTGGCGACGCCATCTCGCACGAATTGGCGAGGCCGGGAGGCCTGGGCTAATTCCCCGTTTCCAACGAGGTTTCCGATGGCACAGAGCTGTGAGATCTGCGACGAGCGGGCGGTCACCGGTCGGAACGTGAGCCACTCGAACCGCCAGACATCGCGCTCCGGGCACCCGGATCGCCATCGGGTGCGCGCCCATCTCGACGCTCGCGTGCAGCCTGTCCGGATCTTCACCCGCTGCGCCCGCTCGGGCGGCGTCGTCGGGGTCGCCTGACGAGCCCTGCGCCCCATCCCCACCGCGACGAGCGGAACACGCCCCGCAGGCGGGGAACCGCCGCCGCGCTCCTCCGACTGCTCTCCTTTTCGCGCCCCTACCTGGTCGCGATCCTGGCCGCTCTGGTGTTCGCCTTCGCCTACACCGGCGCCCGGAACCTCCGGGCCTACCTGATCAAGCCGATCATGGACGAGGTGCTGGTGCCGGCCCAGGTGGCCCGGAGCCAGGGTCTCGAGCTCGACGCTCTCTGGAGCCCGTTCGGCACGGCTGCCGAGGCGCCCGAATCGAGCGCAGCCCCCGACGCCGGCGCCGACTCGTCGCGCGATGCCGAGGCCGAGCGCGTCGCGCGCCTCGAGAGCGAGATCGCGAGCAGCGTCGGCCGGATCGCGGCCATCGCGGCCGTGGTGTTGCTCGTGTTCCCGATCTCGCATTTCCTCAAGGACTATCTGATGGAATGGGTCCTGGGGCGCATGCTCGTCGACATCCAGCAGGCGCTCTGTGACAAGCTGCTGGCCCTGCCCCTGAGCTTCCACCACGGCGCTTCACGGGGCGACGTGATCTCGCGCACCCTGAACGACGTCGGGCGGGCGCACTGGGCCCTGATGCTGCTCTTCACCGACGTCGTCCAGGCGGGTCTGGCGGCCCTGGTGGGTGGCGCCGTCCTGATCAGCATCTCGTGGCAGCTCTCGTTGCTCGCCTTCGTGTGCGCCCCGCTCCTACTGGGCGTGATCGCGGTCTTCGGGCGGCGCATCCAGAGGAGCGCGGCCGAACGCCAGACCAAGCTCGGAGACGTCACCCATCGGCTCGTCCAGAACCTGGCGGGCATCAAGGTGATCAAGGCGTTTCGCGCCGAGGCCTTCGAGGGCCGACGGTTCGAACGCGAGAATCGCAAGCACTTCCGGCGTTCGATGCGGGTCGTGAGCAATCGCACCTGGGCGCGAACGCTCGGCGAGCTGATCAACAACGGGATGATGATCGGCCTGATGCTCGTGGGCGTCATGGTCGTGCTCCGGGGTCAGTGGGGCCTCACCACCGGCGACCTCGGGGCCTTCGTCTTCGTTCTCGGGACCACGATCCGACCGACGCGCGCCATGACCAAGGGCTGGACCCAGCTGATGGAGGCGCTCGCCTCGGCCGACCGGTTCTTCGCCATCCTCGACGCCGATGAACGCATCGTGGATGTCCCCGACGCGGTCGCGATCGGCCCCGTCCGCACGGGCATCGCATTCGACGACGTGGGCTTCGCGTACGACGCGGGGCCACCGGTGCTCCGCCACCTCGATCTCGAGGTCCGGGCGGGCGAGACCCTCGCGATCGTCGGACGGACGGGGGCCGGGAAGTCGACGCTGATCGACCTCGCGCTGCGGCTCGAGGAGCCGACGTCCGGCCGCATCACGATCGACGACGTACCGCTCGAGCGCGTCAGCCGTGATTCGTTGCTCGCGCAGATGGCGGTGGTGACCCAGGAGCCCTTCCTCTTCGCTGGCACGATCCGTGAGAACATCCGTTATGGTCGACCCGAGGCGAGCGACACGGAGGTCGAGGCGGCCGCCCGCGCGGCCCACGTGGAGGAGTTCGTGGCCGGCTTCGAGCGCGGATACGACACCGAGGTGGGCGATCTCGGATCCAAGCTCTCGGTCGGCCAGAAGCAACGCATCACCATTGCCCGGGCCATCCTTAAGAATCCGAGCGTCCTGATCTTCGACGAGGCCACCAGCTCGCTCGATGCGAAGAGCGAGCGATACGTGCAGGAGGCGGTCGAGAAGCTGCTCGCCGGGCGCACGGCGATCGTGGTGGCTCACCGGCTTTCGACCATCCGGCAGGCCGACCGCATCGGTGTCCTCGAGAACGGATCGATCTCGCGGCTGGCGACCCATGAGGAGCTGATGTCGGAGGACGGTCTCTACCGCGAGCTGGTCTCGCTCCAGAACGCGGCCGGCTAGACGGATGGCGCGAGGCCGGCGCGGACGCCCGACCCGGAGACGCGGCATCCATCGGCTTCGCCGCACGCTCCAGACCACGCTCTGGCGATGGGCGGCCTGGGCGCTCCGGCCGACGCCGCGGCCTCCGCCCGATCTCGCCGAGGCGAAGCGAGTGCTTCTCGTCTACCTGAACGAACGCCTCGGGAACACCCTGCTCGCGACACCGGGTGTGGACGCGGTGGTTCGCGCGCTCCCCCGGGCCGAGATCGACTTCGTGGGCGGTGCGACCGCCCCGGCGGTCCTTCACGGGTTCCCGCTGCGGCGGGTCCGGGCGGTGTCGCGCCGCGAGTCACGCTCGCCGCTCGGCCTGCTCCGACTGGTTCGCGAGATCCGGCGCGAGCGCTACGACGTGGCCATCCACCTGTCGACGGCGGCCAGCTCCCTGGGTGGCGCGCTCGTCGGACTCTCGGGCGCCGGCCACCGGATCGGATGCACCCGCCGCGGCGAGCCGAGCCCCAGCTTCACGACGGCCCTCCCGGGGCCGGTCCTGGCTCACAAGGTCGATCGCCTCCTCGCCTACCTCGAAGCCATCGGGGTCCCGGCGCAGGGCGGGCGGCGGCTCGTGATCGACGCCGGGACCGCAGCCTGGGCCGAGCACTTCCTCGAACACCACGCGATCGACGGGGTCGCTCGCGTCGCGGTCTTCACCGGGGGACGTCTCCGGAAGGGGAAGTCGTTCCCGGGCGGCTACTTCGAGACGCTGATCCAGATGCTCGCCCGACGCGGCCTCGCCGTGATCGTGTTCCTGGGGCCCGAGGAAGCCAGCGACGCCCGGCTCGTTGACCCCGGAGCGCTGGTCCGGGCGGGCGCCCGCCTCGTCGTCCACGAACCGGACATCCGCCGCGTCGCCGCCCTGCTCCACGCCTGCGATGTCGCCGTGGCCCCCGACAGCGGCCCGATGCACCTGGCGATCGCGGCGGGCACGCCGACAGTGGGTCTCTTCCGGCGCGCCAACCACGAACACTGGGGCCCGCGCACCGAAGAGGGCGAAGTGGTCTACGACCCGGGTGGGAGCGAGCCCGAAATGGCGCTCCGTGCAGTCGATCGGCTGATCGAGGGGGGTCGCGAGCGCGCCTCGACGTCCTCGCGCACCTCCTCGTAGAACGCCTCGATCCCCTCGGCCACCCGTTCGGGACGGAAGTCGCGGAGCGCGCGCTCGCGCGCGGCCCTCCCGAGCGCATGACGCCGCTCGGGCTCGCCGAGCAGCTCGCACCAGGCCGAGAGCAGCGCGCCGGGATGTTCGTCGACCACCAGCCCGGTGCGACCGTTCGCCACCAGCTCCCAGAGCGCCCCGCGGCGGGTGGTGACGGCCGGGATCCCGCACGCCGCTGCTTCGAGGACGGCGCGGCAGCCCCCGTCCGAGCCGGGTACGAGGTAGGTGAACACGTCGATCGCGCGCAGCACGTCGACGTAGTCCTCGCGGCGATAGCCCGCGAACACCACGCGATCGGCGATCCCGAGGCGTCGGGCCGGCTCCTCGGCGAGCTCGCGCCGGCGGGTTCCCCGACCGACGATCAGCAGACGCGCGAGCGGATCGCGCCCGAACAGACGTGCCGCGGCCTCGAGGAGCAGATCGAACCGCCGCCGCGCCTGGACGCGGGCCACGATTCCGAGCACGCGGTGGTCGGCCGCCAGCCCGAGGCGCTCGCGGACGGCGGGATCGGGCCGGGCGGGCGAGAATCGCTCGAGATCGACCGAGGCGTAGGCGTGGGTGATGGGACGTCCGCGGCGCAGCGCACGGTTTCGGCGCGCCGTCTCGGGCGAGACGCAGACCAGCCCGTCGCAGCCCCGACCGAAGAGCCAGCGGTTCCAGGGCCAGCGCCGGATGCGCTCCGCCTTGCGATAGGAGCGGACCAGGCAGAGTCGTCCAGTCTTGCGAAGGCTTGCGGTCGCCGCGAGTGCGAGCCGGTGGTCGTCGGTGTGCCAGCTGTGCACCAGGTCGATCTGCTCGCGTTCGACGAACTCGCGCAGCCGACCCACCTCGCGGCCCCCACCCCGGAAGACGAGGCGTGGCTCGAGCCCGGCCGCCGACGCCTCACCGAGCAGGGAGCGGTCGGCCCGAGCCGGGGGATCGGGACAGCCGAGTTCGACTCGGTGGCCGCGCTCGCGCAGGCCGAGGGCCATCCGGAGCATCGGCTCGGCCGGACCGGTCCACTTCGCGTCGCTGGTCAAATGGAGGATGTTCACGATGCGGGGGGCCGCAGAGTCCGCATTCCGCCCGCCGCCTTGCCCGCGGCGGGCTCGACGCGCGAAGGACCGATGCGCTCGAGCTCCCACAGCTTCGCGTACTTGAGGAAGACGTGGAAGGCTGTCGCGGCTGCGATGACGAGACCCGGTGTCCCGTCGCGAAAGCCCTGTTTGATCACGTAGGCCCGAAGGAAACGGAACGGGGGCCGCACCACGAGGTCGCCGATCCGGGCCCGCCGGCCCTGCGCCCGCATGGTCGCGGCCTGCACGCGACTCGAATCCTGGATACGCGCCACCTGATCGGCCAGATCCCGGTAGCTGTGGTGGGCGAGCTCTCCACGGAGCCGACCCACCGGGCCGTCGATCCGGACACGGCCATGGGGATTGGTTCCGACCCATCGCGCGCGCGAGCGCCGGAACAGACGCGG
>CAYYUT010000183.1:0-7108 GCA_964474935.1 uncultured Spirochaetales bacterium | reverse complement strand
ATCGTTCGGGCGAGCCCGCCGTCGCCGACCGGCCGGAGGCCCGGACACTCTGCGCCGAGCCCTCCGATCCCCGAATCCTGGCCGAACCGGTATCTTTCCGCGCGATCCGCCCGTCGCCGCCGCCGGCGTCGACGCAACGGGCCATGGATCCGACCCGTTCGGCGGATCCGACGGGGGAAGCAGGACCGCTGGGCGCGCCGGCCGCGAGCGGCACGGGCGGCCAGGACCCGCGCGGCAGTACCGTCGTCGAGCTGCGTTCGGCGGGGTCGGTCGCCGGCCGGTCGGCCGGAGCGCGCGCCGGTGAGATCGCTGTGTGGCGCGAAGGCGCCGTCCCCCGCTCGCGGATCGCGCGCGCCGCCGCTGCTGCCGGACTCCGCCTCGCGGAGCCGCCTGGAGAGGAATGACCCGATGGCCGACGTCCAACCGTTTCGTGCGCTCCGTTACGACCCCGCGCGCGTCGATCTGTCTCAGGTGATCACGCCGCCCTACGACGTCGTGTCACCCGAGGAGCGACGGCGCTTCTACGAGCGCGATCCCTACTGCGCCATCCGGCTCGATCTGACCCGCGAGGTCGAGGAGGAGAGCGAGACCGACTACGGCCACGTGCGCGGCCTGCTCGATGGGTGGAGGTCCGAAGGCGTGCTCGCGCTCGACTCCCGGCCCTCGCTCTACCTGCTCCGGCAGCGGTTCGCGACGCCGGAAGGCGAGAGCCACGAGCGTCGCGGGTTCTTCGCGGCGGTGCGGCTCGAGGACTACGACCGTCGGATCGTCCGGCCCCACGAGCGCACGCTCTCCGGCCCCAAGGCCGACCGTCTCAAGCTCCAGCGCGCCTCGCGCGCGAATCTGTCTCCGATCTTCCTGGTCTACGAGGATCCGGAGCTCGAGCTCGAGGGGGTTCTCGGGACGGCGTTCGAGGGGAGTGATCCCCAGGTGGCCAAGGACAGCACCGGGGTCGAGAACCTCTTCGCGCCGCACGCCGACCCCGAGACGATCCGGGAGGTGTCGCGCTTCCTGTCGGATCGACCGGTCGTGATCGCCGACGGCCACCACCGCTACGAGACGGCCCTGGCCTATCGGGACGAGCAGCGGCGGGCGCATCCCGACGCCGGCCCCGACGCCCCCTTCGAGTTCACCCTGGCCTACTTCGCGAACGCCTATGCGCCGGGGAGCCTGCTGCGCCCGATCCACCGGATGGTGGTGCGCGGCGCAGTGCCGAGCGAAGAACACTGGCGGACCCGGCTGCCGGGCTGGCGCTGCGAGGAAATCGCAGTCGATCGGCCCGAGCGGGTTCCGGCCGCCCTGGCGGCCCATCTGGAGCCGCTGGCGCCCGCTCCGAGCTTCGCCGCCGACGACGGATCGGGCGTGCTCCGGGTCTTCAGCCGCCCGGCCCGCGACGCCTCCGAGCTCGCGATCCGTGCCGTGCACGACGAGGTGGTGGCACAGGTCTTCGATCTCGACGAGGAGGCGGTGCGCGGCGGCGCCATGCTCTATCGCAAGGATCCGGTGCGGGCCGCGCGCGAGGTGCGGGCGGGCGAGGCGTCGGTCGCGCTCTACCTGAATCCGCTGCGTCCCGAGGACGTCTTCCGGGTGACGGCGGCGGGCGAGGTGCTGCCCCAGAAGAGCACCTTCTTCACGCCGAAGCTCCCCACCGGATTGGTGTTCCGGTTGCTCGACCGGACGGACGCGGCCGATTGAGCCGATCGACGCGCCGAGAGCTTGAGCCCATCGGAGGCCTCCTCGGGGGCGTGCTGCGCGACCTCGGGCTCGAGGAGGCGGAGCGCGCCACCCGGATCGCCGACGCCTGGCCAGAGGTGGTGGGCGACTCGCTCGCGGCCCACAGCCGCCCGGTGGCTCTTCACGGCGGGGTGCTCGACGTGCTCTGCGAGGCCTCGGTCTGGTCGCAGCAGCTCACGCTCCGCAGCCCCGAGATCCTCGGGACGCTGCGCGAGCGGTTCGAGCCCGGAGCCCCGAGGTCGCTCCGGCTCCTCGTCGGCTCGCTGCGCTAGGGTCGCACCCATGAGCGAGCTCGCGCCTCCCCGACCGTCCCAGAGCGACCCAGACGTCCGCTGCGACTTCTGTGGCCAGCACGTCATCGCGGTGCGTCGGGTCGCCCTCGATTCGGGCTACGACCGGCTCCTGCTCCGCCACCACGAGCAGTACGCCTGCAGGCCCTGCTCCGAGCGCAAGGATCGGGAGCGCCGGGGCCTGAACTGACCAGGCGGCCTCGGCTTGTCCCCGTGGAAGGGCTGGCCTAGATTTCGCGCCCCGGCGGGGGCCTGGCCCGGATCCCCCGAGATCGGGGAAAGCACGGCAGCGGCCGGCAGCTCCGCGACCGGTCCTGTCCGGACCCGACCGACCGCGCTCGACGTCCGGGCTCCGAGCGCAGTCCGATCCCGGCAGCGACGCAGCGAATCACGAGATCGCGACCCCGGGTCGCATCTCCGAAACCCGAGAGGACGACCGAGCCGATGGTGAAGATCCGACTGCAGCGCGGGGGCGCCAAGAAGCGTCCCTTCTATCGCATCGTCGCCATCGACCAGCGTCGCCAGCGCGATGGCCGTGCGCTCGCCTTCCTCGGGACCTACGACCCCACCCTGGAGCCGGCCCGCATCCAGGTGGACGTGGACGGGATCGAGGGCTGGGTGGCCAAGGGGGCCCAGGTATCCGACACCGTCCGCTCGCTCGTGCGTCGTGCCCGACGCGAAGTGCCCCCGGCCGAGGGCGCCGGCGCAGCCGCCGAGAGCGCGGGCTAGGAGGAGACCATGTCCGTCGAAGACGCGTGCGAGCTGGTGGAGTTCATGGCCAAGGCCCTGGTGAACGATGCCGAGAGCATCCAGGTGGTCGAAGCCGACGACGGGATCCTCGAGCTCGAGACCGATTCGGCCGACCGCGGCCGGGTGATCGGCCGTCAGGGTCGGGTGGCGAAGGCGATGCGGGCCGTCCTGGCGGCGTCGAGCGTCGGTGGCGACCGGCGGCTCGAGATCGTCGACTAGCGAGCCGCGTGTGACCCTCGGCCGGGTGGTCGGGGTGCACGGAGTTCGCGGGGAGCTGAGGGTCCAGGTCCTCGGCGATGGCCCCGAGAACCTGCTCGCGGCCCCCTGGCTCGAGCTCGCCATGGGAGCGGCCGAGCCCGGAGGACCCGACGCGAGGGCCGGCGCGAGCGGGCAGGCCGCGGCAGATCCCGCACCCGGAACGGCTCCGACTCCGTCCTTCGAGCTGCCGGTGGAGTTCCGCGTCCGTTACCCGGTGGCGCACGCCGCGCCGGGGCGGCCGGGAGAGGTCCGGATCGCACTCGACGGGGTGGACGACCGGGAGGCGGCGGAGACATTGCGGGGTCGCTACGTGCTCGGCTCGCGCCAGCACCTGGCACCTCTGGCCGAGGGAGAGCACTACTGGTTCGAGCTGATCGGTTGCCGCGTCGAGGCCGCCGACGGCGCGGCGATCGGAACGGTTCGGGAGCTCTGGGATGCGGGCGCCCACGATCTGCTCGTGGTGGATGGGGTGGATGGTCGCCAGCAGCTGCTGCCGGCGGCCCGGCGCTTCCTGGTCGAGGTCGACGTCGCACGAGGACGCATCGTCTACGACCTCATCCCCGGCATGCTCGACGACCCGGCCTAGCCGACAGCGGCGGGCGTCCCGCGACGGCGGGCCGGCGGACGCAGGCTGCTTCGAACGGGATCGCCCCGGACGGGTCGCCGGGCGAGGCATGGCAAGGGATCGACGTGTCGAAGGCGCACCGGATCGACGTGATCACGATCTTTCCGGGGCTGTTCGACGGGTTCCTGGCGGAGAGCCTGATCGGGGCGGCGCGCAGCCGGGGCGAGCTCTGCATCGAGATCCACGATCTCCGGGCCTGGACGAGCGATCGGCACCGGACGGTCGACGACAGCCCCTACGGTGGGGGGCCCGGCATGGTCATGAAGCCCGAGCCCCTGGTCGCGGCGATCGAGGACCTCGCCGGGGTCAAGGGTCCGGACCGCGAGGCCCACGTGGTCCTGCTCTCGCCGCGGGGCCGACCGCTCGACCAGGCGGGTCTGGCGGGGCTGGCGCGGGCCGTGCGCGAGCGGCGTCTGCTGCTGGTCTGCGGACGCTACGAAGGGATCGACCAGCGGGTGATCGAGCTGGCCGTGGACGAGGAGATCTCGATCGGCGACTACGTGCTCTCGGGTGGCGAGGTCCCCGCGATGGTCCTGATCGAGGGGATTTCACGGCTCCTGCCCGGGGTGCTCGGAAATCCAGGATCGATCGAGGAGGAGTCGTTTCAGAGCGGCCTTTTGGAGGGACCGCAGTACACTCGGCCCCCGGTCTTTCGAGGCCTCGAGGTGCCGCCCGTGCTTCGCTCGGGGGATCACGGGGCGGTGGCCCGCTGGCGGGCCGAGCGATCGGCCGAGGCGACGCGGGCGCGCCGCCCGGACCTGGTCGCCGGGTCGAGCGACTGCCGTGAAGGCCCGGCCGGGGCGGCAGGCGATGCGAAGGGGACGAATCGAGCGGGCCCGGCGCCCGAGGACGCCGGTCGCTCCTGAGGCGCCGCGCGAAGCGCGCCGAACGCCAGACGGGCGCCGCGCACCGTGACCGGCGACCGCGGTGGCGTCCGCAGACAGTGATCACGACAGGGGCCGCGACCTGGACCGCGACATCGACGACGGATGGACCGCAACAGGGACTGGGACAGGGCCAAGGGCAAGGGCAACGACAGGGACACGGGTTGGATGGAAGATGTCGGGCGTCGGGTGGACGCGCGATCGATGAAGGGATGGATCGGATCATGAACGTGCTCGATACGATCGAGAACACCGGCCTGCGGAGGGATCTGCCTCCGTTCCGGACGGGCGATACGGTGCGGGTCCACGTCCGCGTGAGCGAGGGTGACAAGCAGCGCATCCAGGTGTTCGAGGGCGTCGTGATCCGACGTCGGGGCGCCGGAACCTCGGCCACGCTCACCGTTCGGAAGGTGTCCTACGGCGTGGGGGTCGAACGCATCTTCCCGGTGGAGTCGCCGAACGTGGCGAAGCTCGAGATCAAGAGCCGCGGTCACGTGCGTCGCGCGCGCCTCTACTACCTGCGCGAGCTGTCGGGGAAGAAGGCACGCCTGCGGGCCAAGCTGCGCGATCTGTCGGCCCTGGTGGCGCCGGCCGATCTCGACCCCGAGCCGACCCCGGAGGCGACGGAGGCCGAGCCCGCCGCCGCCTCGGACGGCGAGGCTCCGCAAGCCACCGAGGCCGCGGACGCGACCCCCGCCGCGGGCGAATCCGCGCCCGAAGCGCAAGACTCCGACGACGCGTCCAAGCCGTCCGAATAGCGCGTCCGAGTAGCGCGTCGGCATGGCGGGCGTTCGCGTCGCGCGATGTCCGCCCGCATCCGAGGGAGGTTCGCCGGGGGGTGGCCGTTTCCATTCGGGAGCTCGAGCTCGAGGGTGTCGGTCTCTTCCGGGAGCCGCGTCACTTCGTGTTTCGCGAGGGGCTGTGCGTCGTCCTCGGGGGCAACGAGAGTGGCAAGTCGACCCTGCTCGGGTGGCTGGCAGCACTCCTCGACCCGGCGCCCGACCTCGAGCCGCTCGCGCTCCGACGCAGCATCCCACCGGGCGAGCGCGCGCGGCTGCGGGCGCGGATCGACCAGCCGGACGCCGAGCTCGACATCGAGATCGACCTGCAGGCCCGGCGCGCCCGATTGCGTGAGGGGCGCCCCGGCGGATCGGTGGCGATCCACGATCTCGGGCCGGCGCTGGCCGAGGACCTGCGCGAACGCGTCGGGGCTCCAGCCGTCGGCGCCTACAGCCTTCTCTTCACCACGGCCTCGGAGCGGGTGGCGACCTTCTCCGACGCCTCTCCGGGCGCGAGCGGCTCGCGCGGAAGCGCCCTCCTTCGCATTCGGGCCGCGCGGGCGGAGCGAGAGGCCCTGGCGGCCCAGCTCGAGCTCGAGCGCGGACGGCGCGCGCGTCTGGAGGCTCGGGTCGGCGATGAGGATCGCCTGCACGAGCTCGAGGAGATCGAGCGGGAGGCCGCCGCACGGGCCCTGCGCGCCGAGGCGCTCGACGAAGAGATCGGCCGCGCCGCGCCGCTTGCCGATGCGGCCGCGGACGTCGCGGGCTGGGCCGAGGAGTACGCCGAGCTCGAATCGCAGCTCGCGCGCAACGAAGAGGCTCTGGCCGACCGATCGCAGACCCTCGAACGGGTGATGCCCGGGCTCGCGCGGGGAGCGGCCTGGCGTTGGGCGGCGATCGCGGCGGGCACGGCGCTCGGCGCGGGCGCACTCGCGGCCCCGGCCCTCTCCTCCGTCCTGCTCGTGAGTCTCGGTGCGACGGCCCTGCTGCTCGGCGGGGTCGGGCTGGTGGCCGAGATCCGGGTGCGCCTGGCCGTCCATCGCGTCCAGACCGCCCGCTCCGAGGCCGAGGACCGCGCGCGGATGCTGCGCCGCCGCTTCGAGCTCGAGACCGCGGCGTCTCGACGGCTGGCGGCGGCACTGGGGCTCGGCTCGCCGCTCGAGCTGCCCGCGGCGTTGGCCTCGCTGCGCTCGCTCGAGGCCGAGCGAGACCGTGCGCGCGAAGCCGGGGCGGCGCTCGGCGATCCCTCGACGCGCCGGCGTGAGCTCGAGCGGCTCCGGGCGCGCCGGGAGGCCGCTCCCCGCGAGCCGGCCCCCGACCCCGCCCGCGAGGCGGCCCTCGAGTCGGCGCTCGCGGGCGCCGAGCACGCCTTCGAGCAGCTCCGCGCCGAGGCGGCCGGGGAGGGCCTCGACGCGGCCACCTCGCTCGCCGGAGAGCGCATCGAGACCCTGCTCGAGGCGGCCCAGAGCCTGGTCGGGCGTCCCCGCGAGCTGCTCTGGCGCGAGGCCGAGCCGGTGGCTGCGGGCTACCTCCGCGCGCTCTCGGCTGGCCGCTACGTCGCGGTTCGTCGCAAGGACGCGTGCGACTATCTGCTCGAGCGCGAGGCGGGGAGCCCGATTCCGCTCGGCCACGTCGGTGGGACGGCGGCCGAGGTCGTGCACCATTCGGTGCAGTTCGCCCTGGGCGAACGGGTCGCGCTCCAGCTTCCGCTGCCGGTGCTGCTCGACGATCCCTTCGTGCGGCTCGATCCGGCCCGGCGCAAGGGCGCCGCCGGTGCGCTCCGGCGGC
>CAYYUT010000182.1:0-7113 GCA_964474935.1 uncultured Spirochaetales bacterium | reverse complement strand
ATCAGAGCCGCACATGGATACCTTCGAGCTCGAAGAGACGCCCTACATGACGCTCTTCATCGCGCTCAACCGGATTCGCGAGCTCCACGATCCGAGTCTCCAGTTCGACTTCGCATGCCGCTCCGCCGTGTGCGGGTCGTGCGGCATGCTCGTGAACGGGAAGCCGGCGCTCGGCTGCAGCACCCTCACCAAGGACCTCCCGGACACGATCCGGCTGCATCCGCTCCCCGCCTTCAAGCTCATCGGCGATCTGTCGGTCGACACGGGAACCTGGTTCCGGGCGATGGAGGAGCGGGTCGAATCCTGGATCCACCGCGAGGCGCCCTTCGATCCCGAGGCCGAAGAGGCGCGCATGGACGACGATCTGGCGCGTGCCATCTACGAAGGCGAGCGTTGCATCGAGTGTGGCTGCTGCATCGCAGGGTGCGGGGTCGCCAACGTGAACGAGCGCTTCGTGGGTGCGGCCGGCATGAACCGGATCTCACGCTTCATGACCGACCCTCGCGACGAGCGGTCGGACGACGACTGGTTCGAGGTCGTGTCGAGCGACGACGGCGTGTTCGGCTGTGTCGGTCTCATGGCCTGTCACGATGTGTGCCCGAAGGGCCTTCCGCTACTCGAGGTCTACGCCTATCTGAGGCGAAAGATGCTCGGCGCCGCGACGAGCGGCGTGGGTGGCGAGAGCGGCCAGAAGGAGTCGTCATGATCCATCATTCCGATCCGGTTCGATCCGGTCGCCTGCTCGAGCCGCGGTGGGCGGCCGACCTCGCGCTGTGGGAGCTGGCCCTGGGCTTCGAGCTCGACGACGCAGAGCGTGAGCGGGCGCTCGATGGCTACTTCGGAACGATCGATTGGGAGGGGCCGGTCGCCCGATCGTGAACCCGCCCAGGGTTCGGGCGGGGCTCGTAGGCCGCCGGAGTCTGGGCTAGCGGTCGTCCGCGAAGCGGTAGCCCACGCCTCGGATCGTCTCCACGTAGCGCTTGGCGTCGCCGAGTTTCCTTCGGATCGTCTTCACGTGGGTGTCGACGGCGCGCTCGCCGGCGGCCGCGTCGCTCCCCCAGACCTCCTCGACGAGCTGCTTCCGCGACAACACCCGACCTCCCTCGCGCACCAGCTTGGCGAGCAGATCGAACTCGCGCGGCGTGAGATCCACCGGCCGTTCCCGCACCATCACGACGCGTCCGTCGGCATCGAGCGCGAGGTCGCCATATCGCTTCGCTCGTGAGTCGCTCACCACCTTGCCGTTCGGGGTCGACCGCCGCAGCAGGGCTCGGACCCGGGCGGCCAGCTCGCGTGCGTAAAAGGGTTTGGGCAGGAAGTCGTCGACACCCATCTCGAAGGCCAGGATCCGGTCCATCTCGTCGACGTGGCTCGTCACCATCATCACGTTCACCGAGGCGAGGATCGGCTCCTCGCGGATCATCCGGCACAGCGCGAAGCCCGACATGTCCGGCAGATGCAGCTCGGTGGTGAGCAGATCGATCCGCTCTTCTTTCAGCGCGGCGATCGCATGGCGAGCGGTGCGGGCCTCGACGAAATCGACCGCTTCCTCGCGCAGGCTGTGCGCGATCTTGGCACGCGATGCCGTGTCGTTGTCGACGGCGAGAACGCGTTTCTCAGGAATCATCTCGAGTTCCAGCACTGACCCCGTCCGCCTGGTGCGCCCCGCCATCGTACCCCGTCGATGGGGTCGTTGCTGAGAATTCCTCGAGCGCACGGAGGCGGTCGCACCGACGGTGGCAGCCACGTGGCGAGGCGTCCGACATGGATGCTCGAACGGCATTCCACGACGAGTGAATCTTCCTCGCGGGGATCACGTCTCTGGTTTCGAGGAGGTCGTTGCGTGGTCGAGCCCGACGAACGACGTCTCGTCCAGTCCGTTCGGGCGGGAGAAAGCGAAGCGATCACACGACTCTTCGAGCGATGGTGGAGGCCCGTCTGGGGCCTGGCGACGGCTCGCGTCAGTCACCGGGCGGAGGCCGAGCAGCTCACCGCCCGGATCTTCGCGTCCGCCTTCGCGCATCTCGGCGACTGGTCGGGCGCATGCTCCCTCGATGCCTGGGTGCTGGCCGTCGCGAATGCTGTAGCCAACAAGACACATCCCGTTGGGCCCGAGCGGCGGGGGCATTCCGTGGTGCCGACGCGCTCCGGCGGCGGAAGGACGCGACAGGCTTAGGGGGCCTCGTCGATCCGGATGGGCCCGGCAGCCAGTGCTTCGCCCGCGGTGGTCGACGCCATGGCCTGACTGCCCCGCCGGCGCGAGCGCTCACGGAACTGGGACGGCGTGGTCCCGGTACGTCGCCGGAAGATGGCATTGAAGTGGGGCAGCGAACTCCATCCGGTCTCGCCGGCGATCTCGATGATCGTGAGCTCCGTGTCCAGGAGCAGCGCCCTGGCGCGCTCGATTCGGAGCTCGGTCAGATACTCGCGAAAGGTCATGCCGAACTCTTCCCGAAAGAGGCGCGACACCTGGCGCTCCGACAGGCCGATCTGATCGGCCAGGCTTCCGAGCGAGACGTTCTCGAGCGACGCCTCACCGAGCCCTCGAACCGCCATGAGGAAGCCGTCGCGTCGCTGGCTGGCGGCGCGACGGACCGGGGCGCCATCGAGCGTCGCCTCCCGCGGCTCGCAGGCGAGCGCCAGGGCATCCAGCCGCCGCGCCGACTCGGAGAGGGCGTCCTGCGCCGTGCCCGGACGGGGCGCCGAGAGCCCCCGGAGGAGGCGGGCCGTTCGTCGGGCGGCGCCGGTTCCGGCGCGATCGACGGCAAAGGCGACGGGGTTGTCGGGAATGGTGCACTGCGCGAGCTCGCAGGCCTGCAGGACCCAGTCCCGGCCCGCGTGGAACACCAGGATCTCGGCCCCGTGGGCGGTCGCACGAATCTGGCAAACGGACTGCGGGGCCACGACGACGATGTCGCCCTGACACGCCCGGACGCGCTCCCCGTCGTCGCTCGACAGGTACAGCTCGCCGTTCACGACCTCGGCCACGAGGGGACCCTCGCAGCGCGCCGGGTCGGGCATGACTTTGCGCGACTCGACGCTCACACCGTCGTATCGGGTCGACATCATGTCGGGTGCGCTCCCCTCGGGCGAGGACGGGCGTCGAGACGTCTGGAGCCACGGAGCACTCCTCTGCCTGGAAGCCTCACCCACGAGTGGTGTTATACCCCCTTTCCGTGTCACCGGTGTGGTCCCGTGAGGGCGGTTTCGAGAAGCCTGGGTGAAGAGCGGCGCGACCGCAATTGCCGAACCGAGGCCCGCTCTGCCCTCGCTGGGCGAATGCGACGGAACGATGACATTCTCGTGAAGCACGTTTCGTCATGGGTCCGATGCCCGGAGGCAGGGTCACGAGGTCGCTTGCGTCCGCCCGGGGGACGGAGGGGCCGACGGCGCGGCATCGACCGCTGTTGGCGTCGCGTGCGCTCGAGTACCCTGCGCGCGCCCATGAAGCACGTCACCCCCGGATCGGCATTCGCGCTCGCACTGGCGCTGGGTCTCGCGGCCTGCGCGACGACGACGTCCGAGCCGCCCGAGACACCGGACGAGGTCGCGCGTTACGGCGGCGTGCTCGAGATCGCGCCGCGGCCGCTCGCCCTCGCCGACACCTATCTCGGCTGTCTTCGCAGCGCGTCGCTGCGCATCACGACCTCAGCCGCCGACCGCGAGGTACGCGTGACCGACGTCGCGCTGCCTTCCGATACGTGGAGCCTCTCGTCATCGCCTCCCTGGACCATCTCGGCGGCGGGCCCCCGATCGCTCGAGCTCATCTATGTGCCCCAGGCCGCCGGACGGGTGGAGACGTCGATCCGCTTCGCCACGGATGAGCCCGATACCGCGCCGTTGGATCTGCCGATACGCGTCCGCGCACTCCAAGCGGAGCCCAAGCCGAGCGACATGGGCGCCGTGGAGCCCCTCGATCTCGTGTTCATTCTCGACGTCTCCACGACGATGGACGAGATGGCCGCGCTCCGTGGCGCCATCGAAGACATCTTCGACTTCGTGCGCGCCAACTCGCTCGACGTCCGCTTCGGCCTGACCACCTTCGAGAACGAGGTGGTCGTCCATCGTCGCGGCGAGTTCCTCGACCGCGAGGCCTTCTTCGCCGAGCTCGACTCCCAGCTCGTCGAAGGTGCCTGGGTGCCCAACCCCGAGCTCCCCCGTCAGCTCCTGAACTTCGACTTCCCCGAGAACATCCTCGACGCGCTCTATTTCTCGACCACCGACTTCCGCTTCCGCGAAGGCGCGCGCCGCTACTTCCTGCTCATGACCGACGCGAGCTTCCTCGAGCCTCCGTCCACCTTCAGCGACGGAACCCCGGTGCTGCACAGCTATGCCGAGGTCCGCGACGCGCTCGCGGGCCACCAGGTGAAGCTCTTCTCGGTGCATGCGAGCGGCCACGGTGCAGGTCTCTCGTCGGCCTACCGATCGCAGGACCCGTTGGTGGAGGCGAGCGAGGGCAGCTGGTTCAACCTCTCGGACGTGAGTCGCGGGAGACTCACGCTCGACACCTTGCTCGGCGATCTCGTGATGGGGCAGCCCTGCACCTGATTCGTCACGAATCGGCGACGAAACGATGAAGCCGGGTCTTTGGGGGTGCCGAGCGGTCCGTCGGGGCGCTTCGCGGCCGACCCCATCGCGTGTAAGATGCGGGACCGTCTTCGGAGGATGGAGCCGGGAATCGGGCAGACCTGGCAGCCCTTCCGACGACCCCTCTGTCGACGATGGCTCTGTCGACGATTGCCGTGCCGACGGGTTCGGGTGACGATCGCGGGGCGGGCGATGCGGTTGCAGCGGTCGGTCGCGGTCCGGTTGATCGCGGGCGGTTGGCCGCGGTCGGTTTGGTCTGCCGGCGTCCGGTTCGCCGGGGTCCGTCGTTGGATGCTGTCGTCGGGCACAGGGGCGTCGGGGGTCGGGCCGGAAGCGAGCATCGTTCGGGCCCGGCATCGTGAAGATCGAGGAGGGAAGACAAGCGTGTCACGCGTTTCGATCGACGTCTCGTCTGCGCTCGGGTCGCACATGTCGCACCGACCTGACCGACGGGTCGCCAGGTTCTCGGGAGCACGCCCGATGCGCCGCCGCCTCGTGGCGCTCGGCCTGCTCGTGCTGTCCGCCGCCCTCGCGGCCCCGCGGCCTGCCTCGGCCCAGGAGAGCGTCGGCGACTTCCGGGCCAAGCTCTCGAAGTGGGTCGACACCCAGCAGCTGATCTCGCAGGAGCAGAACGAATGGGAGGTCGAGCGCGAAGAGCTCAAGGCCACCCGCGACCTCCTCGCCCAGCAGAAGCAGATCCTCGAGCTCGAGATCAAGGAGCTCGAGGAATCGAATACCCAGGCCGACGACGAGCGACGCGACCTGCTGCTCGAGCGCGGCGGCTACCAGCGCGCGGCGAACACCCTCGAGGAGCAGCTGCGCGCCATGGAGGAAGGAGTGCTGGCGGTGGCTCCCACCCTTCCCCAGCCCCTCCAGGACAAGCTCGAGCTGCTCCTGGTGCAGATCCCCGAGGATCCGGAGCGCGCCAAGCTGCCCCTCGGCCAGCGTCTCGTGAACGTGCTCGGCGTGCTCGCCCAGACCGAGAAGTTCAACGGCACCGCCACCTTCGTGGGCGAGACGCGTGCCGTGAAGGGCGACAAGAAGGTCCAGATCCGCACGCTCTACTGGGGACTCGGCCAGGCCATCTACGTCGATGCGCAGGGCGAGGTGGCCGGCGTGGGACGTCCGGCTCCGGAGGGCGGGGGCAGCTGGGAGTTCGTCGACGATCCCGATCTGGTCGACGAAGCCCGGCTCCTGCTCGACATCTACGAGGGCAACGTCGACACGATCGAGTTCGTCCGCATGCCCGTCGAGATCCGCTAACCCACCCGCCTCGCCGCGTGCGACCCCCGAGGACCATGACCACCATCCACCGACGCATGTCCTTCATCGCCTGCGCTCTGCTCGCCGGTCTCCTGGCCGCGCCGGAAGCCCGGGCGCAGTCGTTCTCCGATGCCCACGCGCGCATCGACGGCAAGCTCGAGGCCTCGCTCGCCGAGCTCGCCACGGTCCGCGACCAGATCGCCCGGGCCAAGGTGCCGCTCTCGCGCGAGGTCTCGAAGCTCGAGGACGAGGTGCTCGCGCTCCGTCGCGAGCAGCAGCGTCTGCTCAAGATCCGCGACAGCCGCACCATCGATCTCACCTCGCTGCGCCGCCAGGTGGAATCGATGTCCGAGCAGGAAGAGTTCGTGACGAGCCGCCTGAAGGAGTTCGTGCGCGACTTCGAGGGCCGGCTCGACATCAGCGAGCTGCCTCTCTACGAAGAGATCACCTCGACCGCCAAGCTCTCCGAGAAGAACGTCAACCTCGACGCGCAGGGCAAGCGGGATGCGCAGGTGGCGGTGGTGCGGGTCGCGCTCGAGCGCCTCGAGGAGCAGCTCGGCGGCCGCACCTATCCGGGCCAGGCGCTCTCGCCGGAAGGCGTGCTCACCGAGGGCACCTTCGTGTCGCTCGGCCCGACGGTCTTCTACGCGAGCACGGACGGAAGCGTCACCGGTGTGGTCGAGAACCAGCTGAACGCCGCCGATCCGGTGGTGGTGGCCCTGCCTGGTGCTCTCGGTCGCGGCATCGTCGAGATCGCGGCGAGCGGCGGAGGCCAGCTGCCGCTCGCCCCGACGCTCGGCAAGGCGCTCAAGACCGAGAAGGCGCGCAAGAGCCTGATCCAGTACGTCCAGGACGGCGGGGTCGTGGGCTACGTGATCCTGAGTCTGGGTGCGGCCGCGCTGCTCCTCACCCTGTTCAAGTGCTTCGAGATCCTCGGGTTCCCGGTGGCCGAGTCGGAGCAGGTCGACAACGTGCTCGAGCAGCTCGCGAAGGGCGACCGCGACGCGGCCGCGCGCGAGGCCGACTCGGTGAACGGTATCGCCGGCGAGATGCTGGCGACCGGCGTCGAGCACTCCCAGGAGAAGCGCGGGATCATCGAAGAGCTGCTCTTCGAGAAGATCCTCCGGGTGCGGCCCACGCTCGAGCGCTTCCTGCCCTTCCTCGCGATCACCGCCGCCGCCTCGCCGCTGCTCGGGCTGCTCGGGACCGTGATCGGCATGATCAAGACCTTCCAGCTGATCACCATCTTCGGCACCGGCGACG
>CAYYUT010000181.1:0-7131 GCA_964474935.1 uncultured Spirochaetales bacterium | reverse complement strand
CAGCCCGCTCCAGTAGGGCGCCACCCCGGTGCTCGGCATGGACGTCTGGGAGCATGCCTACTACCTCGACTACCAGAACCTCCGGCCCAAGTACGCCGAGGCCTTCCTCGACCATCTGGTCAACTGGAACTTCGCCAACGCCAATCTCCAGAAGGCCGGCTGAGCCCCGACCCTCTCGCCTGCCCCGAGGCGGGCGAACGGACCATGGCGATGCATGGTCCCGATTCCACCAGGCCCGTCCTCACCATGAGGACGGGCCTGTGTCGTCTCCGGGCCTGGAGCAGCCCTCCCGCTCCGAGGAACGACACAGCAGGCCCCGGCATCCAAGGGGCCATGAATCGTCGACAGCGCGTCCGCGGCCGTGGCCGGCGTCTCCTCCCCTCTGGTGTCCTGGCTCTCCTGCTCTCCCTCGGGCTCTCGGGGTCGCTCCTCGTCCTCGGAGCCGACGCCGCCGACCGTACGGAAGCGATCGGCGACGCCGAGGCCCGCGAGCTCCTCGCCGATCTGATTGGAGAGAGCGGAGAGGCCGCCCGGGAGGCGAGCGCCCGGATCCTCGAGGCGGACGACACGCGCTTCGTGCCGGTCTGGATCGAGCTCCTGCGCGCGTCCGAGGTGGGCGTCGCGAGCCCCGCCGTGTTCGCCGAGGCGGTCCGGGCGCTCGATGCGCTCACCGACGAGTCCCACGCGGGGAGCTGGCCCGACTGGGTGCGCTGGTATGCCGGCACCGAGATCGAGCCGCCGCCGGGCTTCCTGGCCTGGAAGGCCGAGCTCTTCGAGCGGATCGACCCGCGCTTCGCCGAAGTGCTGCGTGCCGACGAGCCGCGCACGATTCGCGCCGAGGAGATCGTGTGGGGAGGGGTTCCCTACGAGGGCATCCCGGCTCTCGATCAGCCCCGCGCGATCGACGCCGGCAGCGCCGGCTACCTCGAGGACGGCGAGCCGGTCTTCGGCGTGATGCTCGGCGGTGAGGCCCGGGCCTATCCTCTCCGCATCCTCGACTGGCACGAGCTCTCGAACGACACGCTCGGAGGCGTTCCCTTCGCGCTCTCGTACTGCACCCTCTGCGGCGCGGCGATCGCCTACCGGGCCGAGGCCCCCGACGGTGAGACCTACACCTTCGGATCGTCGGGGTTCCTGATGCGCAGCAACAAGCTGATGGTCGACCGCCAGACGCAGACCCTGTGGAACCAGCTCACGGGACGCCCGGTCCTCGGACCGCTCGCGAAGCACTCCTGGAAGCTCGAACGCCTTCCGATCGTGGTGACGACCTGGGCCGCCTGGCGCGCGCGACATCCCGAGACGAGCGTGCTCTCGCTCGACACCGGCTTCCGGCGCCCCTATCAGGTGGGCGCCGCCTACGGGAGCTACTTCGCGTCGCCGGACACCATGTTCCCCGTACGCGATCCGGGCGCACGGCTCGCGCGCAAGGCCCGCGTCTTCGCGCTCGACCTCGACGGACAGCCGAAGGCCTATCCGCTCCAGAGGCTGACCGAAGCGCGCGTGGTGAACGACCGCGTGGGTGGGACGGCGGTGGTGCTGGTGTCGGACGCTGCCGAGATCGATGTCGTGGGGCAGAGCGTCCGGACACGAGAGGTCTCACGCTGGAAGTCGGGTGCGGCCGTCCGGGCCTACCGCGCCGGGGAGCACCGCTTCTCGCGACCCGCGACGACGGACCCAGCGGGTCTCACGCAGCTCCTCGACGAACACGGTCGCCCGTGGCGCATCACCGAAGAGGCTCTCGTCGGCCCCGATGGCGAGCGCGCCCCGCGGCTCGCCGGGCACCTCTCCTACTGGTTCGCCTGGAGCAGCTACTTCCCCAAGACCGAGCTCTTCGACGCCGGGAGCTCTTGAGCCACCCCGCTCGCCCTCACGGGGTGCGAGCCAGGGTTCGCTCCGCGGCGGCGCCCGGACAGGAACGTCGCGAGCGGCCCGAATGCGCGTCCGGATCCAGACGAACCGCAGCCACGGGTTCCTAGTAGCCGTCGGAGAGATCGTCGCGATCGAGCAGGGCCCGGATGGCGTTGGCGACCATCTGCTGGATGCGGGGATCGCCGCTCCAGGCGCTGGTTGGCACCAGACGCACGTCCGGCACCACGAGCATGCCCCCGCCCGCCGCGTTCTGCCGGAGCCCCATCGCGCCCCAGCCGAGCGAGGGCGCCACCTGGTTCGCCCCGATCGTCGGGTCGTCGGCCCAGAGCCACGGGAGACGCGCGTCGACGATCGGTGCGGTCGCCATCAGCAGGAAGTCCTCGGGCGTCCCGGTCCGCTCGGTCTGGTCGGGGACGGGGAGTCCGTTCTGCATCCGGATCAGGGTGCCATCGACGATCTGTTGGGCACGGATCGTCGTGAAGGCGTCGCCCTCGCCCAGGCCGGTGTCCTGCCAGAGCCAATGGTCGGCCCGGTGCACCGTCCACGGCACCTCGACCCCGGGCTTGCCCGCGAGCCAGCTGCTCACGCCGACGAAGCGCGTCTCGTCGTCCGAGCGAACCCAGGCGTAGCTCGCGGTGGCGGCCACCTCCGGATTCTCGTGCTCCTCGATCGGGTCGCGCGGGCGAACATGGGGATACTTGTGGCAGATGACGAGGTCGTCGATCCGACGCGTCTGGTAGAGCAGGAGCTCGTTGCCGAGCATCAGCAGGCGCCCGCCTGCCTCGTAGTAGCCCTCGAGCGCATCGCGGAAGGGTCGCGAGACGTACTCGGCCTGCCCGACCAGCACGACCAGGTCGTAGCGCGCCAGGAGCGAGGGATCGCGCGCCACCGTCTCGGTGTCGACCGCATCCCACCCCCGGTCGAGCTCGTCGAGCAGCCGTGCGATGCGGGGCGTGTTGCGGAGAACGCGGGGCGCCACACCGGGCCGCAGCCGCGAGACCGCGGTCGTGTAGGGCGTCGTGTAGAAGCTCGCGCCACCCCAGTCGTTGTAGGCCTGGCTGGTCGGGGAGTCGGTGACGAGGAGCACGGGATTGCCCGAGTCGGATTCCCGTACGTAGAGATACGTCTCGTTCGCCTCGAACCGGCCCGGCTCGGGAACGAGCTCGCGCGAGATCGAGACCGCATAGCAGCCCGGCCCGAGGGCGGGGAGCTCGAAGGCACGCGACCAGTCGGCCCCCAGATACGCCGCGTCGGGCGAGGTCTGGACCTGCGACGCGAGCGTGCCGCTCCAGACCATCTCGTCGGCCACCGCATCGACGATCCGTAGCTCGGCCGTGGGCGCCGTCGCCGACACCCGGACGACCGGGGTCTCGCCGGTGACGACGACGTTGTCGTCGAGATAGAGCCCGTAGCGCGGGGATCGATCCGAGCCGCAGTCGACCCCGATGGACCCGGCCGCGAGTGCGGTGGTCCAGAGGAACTCCCGGCGCGTCCAGCCCATGCCTCGCCTCCGCCCCGCCGCATCCGCTCCGCTTCCTGCCATGCGACGCCCCTCGTCTTCCGGACCCGGTCGCGCGGGCTCCGGGGCGGGCCCGACCGGCCGGGCGGCCCGTGCGGCGGTCTCCCGGCCGCTACACGCTCCCCCTCAGTCCGTCTCCGGCCCCCACACGAGCCGGCTCGGCGCATCGAAGTCGAAGTGGAAGCCGTACGCGTCGTCGAAGACGGCCCCGGCGCGCTGATCGAGCTGGAGCGTCGTCCACGGGCTCTCCATCCGCGGGAAGCCTTCGAGCGGGATGGTCTCGCCGTCCACCGTGAAGGTCTCGTCCCAGTCGAGCGTCACCTCGCCCTGGCTCGGCGACTGATAGACCACGTGGAAGACCTGGAATCCGGCGGACTGCGAGCGCTCGGGCGTGGGCCGCGGAGTCACGCTCACGTCGGCGGCGAGCACGGCGTCGCGGAAGGCCTCGAAGCTGGCCCAGTCCTCGGCACGCCCCATCTCGACGATCCAGACGTTCTCGACGCCGTCGTCGGCCACCAGGTCGTAGGGCTCGCTGAAGACGAGTCCGCCGCTCACCGACGACGGGGGCTCGGCGTAGTCGTCGCTCAGCTTCTCGAGCTCGGAGGCGGAAACGCTCCGCCATTCGACCGGTCGCCAGGAGAAGAGGGCGATGTAGCCGTTCTCGTGCCGGCCGAAGGTCCAGTGGCACTCGGCAAGGTCGGTGTCGAGGGTGCAGTCCTGGTCGACCTGATCGAACGCGTCCTGGGGGAAGAAAGCGTGCGTCTCCTCGACGTAGTCGAACAGGGGGAGCAGGTTCGGGATGACGCCGCCGGTCGGATAGCGCGGCGAGTACATGTGCACGGCGACGTTCTCGTACTGGCCCGAGAGCGGCATCGAGGCGGTGCCCGTCCAGTAGCCGGGCTCTCCGTCCGTCTTGTCGATGAACTCGGAGGGGGGCTGCGCGGGCACCATGGGATGGGTGGTGAAGACCAGGGCGTCGGCGTCGAAGGTGGCCTGCCAGGCGTGGTACTCGGCCCCGTTCGCGCCCTTGCGGTAGTTCTGGGCCGACGAGAGCATGTAGTCGCCGGTGCGGTAGGTGTAGATGTTCACGTCGTGCTGACAGCCGACGGCCACCGAATCGGCGTAGGTGTCGGCGATCGAGATGGCGAAGGGGATGTTGGGCGGGTCGCCGACGAAGTCGCGGAGCACCGAGAAGGGCCCGAGCAGCTGGGTATCCCAGAGGTTGTAGAAGGTGGCGCCTTCGAGGGTGAGCTCCACCACCTGCCAGGCGGTCCAGCAGCCGGTCCCCCACCAGATCGTGAAGTTCTTGTCGGCCTCCTCGCGCGACACGTCGGGGACCGTCTCGAACGAGAGGCCCGGAGGCGGCTCGTAGGGCTCGTTCGCGGGCGCGAAGGTGTCGAGCGGGATGCCCACCTGCATGCGCGTGACGACGGGGGCGGCGCTGCGCGCCGCCTGATCGATCACGGCCGGTAGGCGGTACTTCTTGGCGCGCGCCAGCAGGGTGGGACCCGGGTCGCTGCCGCTCCGGTAGTCGAACTCGTCCTGCTGCTGGAAGGCCAGCTTGACGAGGCCCCAGGTGTCTTCGCGCGGCCCGCGGTACTTGTCCTTCATCTCGCTGCGGCCGTGCGTCGTGCCGAGCACGCCCTGCATCGTCTGGGTCGCCATCTCCATCATGATGAGATCGAGCACGATGGTCGCCTTCTCGACGATCTCGTCGTTCTCGGCGAACTCGATCAGGGTGACCAGCGGCACCACGTCCTTCTGGTAGTACACGTTCGAGAGCCACTCGGTGAAGCCGAAGCGGATCCGCTCGTCGAGCCATTCGAAGATGCGCGGCTCGGCCAGCTCCATGTGGCGACGGCCTCGCATCTCGCCTCGATCGGCCCGGTCGCAGGCCTCGGGATCGACCGGGGCGCCGAAGTCGAGCGCGTCGGTGCGGGGCGCCAGCGGGTCGGCGGCGGAGCCGAATCCGGTGATCCAGAAGCACTCGTCGGGGAAGCGCTGACCGGCCAGGTATTCGGCCGCGAAGTAGAGGATCTGGTGGTTCTCGGTCCAGTAGAAGCTCTCGTCCCAGGTGCGCTCGGGGATGTCCGGATGGGGCATCGGCGGGGTGGGATAGTCGGGCGCGGTGAACCAGTACTTGAACGAGAGGATGGCCTGCCGGGCCTTCTCCCAGAGCTCGGCCGGCACGTAGGGGTGACCGTCGTCACCGCCCGCCGCGCTTCCCGGCCCGTAGCCGAGGTAGGCGTTCAGCAGATAGACCATGTCGAAGTCGCGCGTGTCCTCGAGCGTTCCCATGTCGCGGAAGGCCCCGTCCCAAGCCGTCGCGGGGATCCCCGGGGTCGGAGCCGTGTAGCCCGGATCGCGCAGATCGCGTTCCATGTGGTTGGTCGCGTTGTTGATCGAGTTGCCGATCGACTGGGTCGCGAACTCGAGATAGTCGAGCTGCCGCGACGCCCAATCGTCGGGGTCGACGAAGCCCGGCTCGCCGGTCCCGGGGAGGAGTGCGGCATCGACGCACTCCTCGATGGTGAGACCGACCGCGGCGACGGCGATCGAGGCGACGGCGAGGAGCCATGCCGGGCGGAGGCGCTGGGATCTCTGAGTGGTTCGGGGGCGCATGGTGGGATCTCCTGGCTGTCCCCGCCTGCCGTCCAGTGACGCTGCCCGGGCGGCCTCCCGGGGTGTGCCGGTCCCGACCGTGCGCCGAGCCACTGAACCGTCGTTCAGGGGACGCCCGCGATTGTACCGGGGCGGCACACCGGAGACACCGGTCGATCCATGAATCTCGAGGATGTTCCGCGGGTTGCGCACGAGGCTCCGGCGAAGCGCCATCGAATGTGGCACCCGCCACCGGATGCAGCGCCAGGCGGGGTCTCTCCCTGCCGCCAGGGCGCCCTGCTGGGCCCTCCCGGGTGGCCCGCCTCTTGCAACGCAGCGTGTCACACAGGGGAGCCGACGAATGGGCCCCGGAGCCGGAGAGCCCGGGAGCTTGCCGGAGGCAGAGAGGTGACGAGATGACAATGCAACGCGTGAAACAGATGGCCGAGCGGGTGGGACGGCGGCACTCGACCTGGTTGGAGCTCGTCCTGATCGTGGTGCTGGTCGCGACCGGGTCGGTGGCGGGAGCCGGGGCCGACGAAGATCGCAGCCAGGCTCGCCCCGAGATCCGCTACGAGACCGAAGGGCCGGTTCCGACCCTCAGCCCCGTCCCGAATCCGAAGGGGACGAAGACGGTGCTGCTCACCGACGATCGACTCCATCCGCGTCTGGTGCGGCTCGAGCCGGGCGAATCCGTGACCTGGCTGTCGTACGCGCAGCAGCCCTCGCGAATCTCGTTCTCGCGGGAGGTGGCCCGCTCGATGGTGTGCCGCGCCGTCGTGAACTTCCAGGTCGACGAGAGTCGACTGCGCTCGGGCCCGCTGTCCGCGGGCGACTCGGCGAGCTTCTGCGAGCTCGCTCCCGGTACCTACCGCTACCGCATCGAGCGCGATCCGGCGGGCGCGCGTGCCACGACCGGGGGCCTCCAGCTCTCGTCACGGCTCGAAGGCTTGATCGTCGTCGACGATCGATCGCCCGTCGCGTCCCGCTAGCGCCCGGCGACGAGGCTCCCCGAAACGGTCGAGGCGGTCTTTCCAAAGTGGAAAGACCGCCTCGTGACGCATCGGAAGCTCGAACGCCCCGCAACATCCCCATGTCGCCAAAGTCCCCCCTGCCGCCCATGAAGGGCAAGCCGCCGGGAC
>CAYYUT010000180.1:0-7165 GCA_964474935.1 uncultured Spirochaetales bacterium | reverse complement strand
GAGGCCTTCGTTCACGTCATCGACTCGATGTTCAACCAGCACGCCAAGTGGCTCGACATCGCCGAGGACCTCGCCTGGCGGGCGCCGGTTTCGTCGTTGAACCTCCTGATCACGTCGACGGTATGGCGTCAGGATCACAACGGGTTCACCCATCAGGACCCGGGATTCCTCGATCTCGTCGTGAACAAGAGCCCGTCGGTGACGCGGATCTATCTGCCGCCGGATGCCAACACCCTGCTCTCGGTGGCCGACCACTGTCTGCGAAGCACCGACGACGTGAACGTGATCGTTGTCGACAAGCAGAACCACCTCCAGTACCTCGACATGGATGCCGCCATTCGTCACTGCACGAAGGGCATCGGGATCTGGGACTGGGCGAGCAACGATCAGGGCCACGAGCCGGACGTGGTGATGGCGAGCTGCGGCGACGTGGCGACCCAGGAGGCGTTGGCGGCCGTGGCCCTCCTGCGCGGCGACTTCCCGGAGCTCCGGATCCGCTTCGTCAACGTGGTCGATCTCTACCGGATGACCCCGGAGGGCGAGCATCCCCACGGCCTGAGCGATCGCGACTTCGACAGCCTGTTCACGATCGACAAACCGATCATCTTCAGCTTCCACGGCTATCCCTGGCTGATCCATCGTCTGGCCTATCGGCGGACGAACCATCCGAACCTCCACGTCCGTGGCTACAAGGAGCGCGGCAACATCAACACGCCACTCGAGCTCGCGATCGCCAACGAGATCGATCGGTTCAGCCTGGCCATCGACGTGATCGACCGGGTGCCGAAGCTCCGCGTGGCCGGTGCGCACGTGAAGGGGAGGCTTCGCGACATGCAGATCGACGCGCGCAACCATGCCTGGGAGCACGGCATCGATGCGCCCGAGCACCGCGACTGGAGCTGGCCCTACTGATCCCCGGGGTCGCGCGGAGCGAGCCCCCGCCCGCGGGCCGCGAGAGCGCTCGGTGCGCCGCCCAGGAGGCCCATGCGGCTTCGACGACGCGATCTACTCCGACTCGGCGCCCTGGCGCCGATGGCAGGCATGCTGGGCTGCGGCGACGCCTCGCCCGAGCCCGAGGCCTTCGACGACGGCTGGCGACGCGGCGATCTCGCGCACCTGCTCCCGACGGCCTCCCACGACGCGTTTCGCATCAAGTGCTCCTTCCATCGGCCGCTCGCCGAGGCGCCATGGCTCCACGTGGGCGAGGCCCGCTTCCAGGGGACGCGGCAGGATCGAGCCGGCCGGTTCTGGGCGTTCAGTGCCACCGGGCTCCAGCCCGACCACACCCATCGGCTCGAGCTTCGGGCGGCGGGTGGACGATCGCTCTGTGAAGCCTGGCCGCTGCGGACGCTGCCTCACCCGACGGCGAGCCCGGGTCGGATGCGGCTCGCGAGCTTCACCTGTGCCGGCGGAGTCGACTTCCCGGTACTCCCGGGGGACATCCATCCGTTCAAGCCGGCCAGCTACCGGCGAAGGGCGCTCGCGAACGTGCTCGCAGCCAGCCCCGCGTTCGTGATCGCGAACGGGGACCACGTCTATTGGGACTTCCGGGCATGGACCTCCGAGGAGAGCGGTCTCGGTACCCGCTGTTTCGGCGAGCTGCTCGAATGGCGCTACGGCGCCTTCGATCGCAGCCAGTCGCCGCGCTACGCGAGGAACGAGGCCGTGCTGACGGCGGTCGGCGACGATCAGATCTCCGGGGTCTACGGAGTGGCATTCCGCTCGACGCCCATCTTCTTCGTCACCGACGACCACGACTACTTCGAGAACGACGATGCGACACCGGATCGTGTGACATTTCCGCCCGAGCCCTTCCATCGCGCCCTGCGCGACGCCCTCCAGCGACTCTATCTGCCCGAGTTCATCGCTGGACCGAGCCTTCCCGAAGACCTTCCGGGGGTATTCACCGCCCCCGTCGGCCGGAGCGAAGGCCTGCGCCTCTCGACCCATTTCGGCGAGGTGCGCTTCGGGCGCCTCGCGGCGGTGTTGCTCTACGACTGCGGCGGCTTCCTCACCCTGGGGAAGACGGCGGGTCTGGTGCCTTCCGAGGTCGAGGCGTGGCTGCGCGCGCGCACGGCCGACGAGGATACGCTCCACCTGGTGCATGCACCGTCGCATCCGGTCGGTTGGACGGCGGGCAAATGGCGCGAGTGGTACCCCGACTGGCTCGTCAGCACGGGGTCGTTCGTGGCACCGGTCGGGAAGGGGGACGACGGCACCAAGTACCTGTGGCAGCAGGGCTGGTGGCAGCAGCATCAACGTCTGTTGGCCGCACTCGGAGCCCAGCGCCGGCGGCGCGCACTGATGGTCTCCGGAGACCTGCACGCGCTCGGGATGTGCGAGATCCGGCGGAGCGGCGAGCTCGATCTCGCGGCGAACCCGGTGGTGAGTGTGTTGAGCGGACCGATCGGGACGGGCGACTTCGGCTGGCCCACGAGGGCCCGCGGTGTGGCGCCCGACACTCCCGCCGGGCTCGACGTCGTGCCGCGTCTCGGACTCGAGGAGCGCAACGGCTACACGCTCGTCGATCTCGAGGGCCATCGCTGTGAGGTGCGGCTCGAGCGCTTCCCGGAGGGCCTCGTCCGCGGGGAGGCCATGGCTCCCGCGCGGACTCATCGCTCGCGGATCGCGCCGATGGCGTGAGGCCGGCCGGCTGGAACCCGCGTTGCGGCGGGGGCGGGGTCAGCCGTGTTCGTCGCGGGCCCGAAGACGCGGGAGCCAGCGACCGACGCGGCGGCAGTAGGCCTCGTACTCCACGCCGAACGTCTGGCGCAGGTGGGGCTCTTCGTAGAGCGTCACGAACAGATGGAAGAGACCGGCGACGGCCCCGAGGTAGAGGGCGATGACCAGCGAGCCGTACCAGAGCGCCCAGCCGGCGATCACCGTCAGGACCCCCGTGTACATCGGATTCCGCAGCAACCGGTAGAGCCCGGAGATCACCAGGCGGCGAGGGGCATCGATCGGTGCGGGCGTGCCGCGTCCGAAGCTCGCGAAGTCCCAGACGCACCAGCCGTAGATGGCGCCTCCGATCGCGAAGCAGGGCAGGGACAGGATCCGCAGGGCCGGTGCCCCGAGCGATCCACTGCCCGCGAGCCAGAGCGGAAGGTAGATCGCGACGCTTCCCGGGACGATGAACGTGAATACGATGTTCTTGATGAGCAACGTCATGGCCGGCTCCCCGCCCGCAGGAGCGACGCTCCGGCGTTCGTCGCCCGGGCGCCGGGGTTGCGGGCCCTGCGGCACGCTCGCATTCTAGCCTCGGACCCCCTCCGGGTCCCTCGGAGGGCCGCATGTCCAGCCTCGAAGCATCGCTGCTCGAGCTCGAACGTGGCTTCTGGAGGGCGAGCTTCGCGGGCGACAGCGCCTTTTTCGCCGCGCATCTCGCCGCAGACGCCGTGCTCGTGTTCGGTGCGCCGATCGGGGTTCTGGACCGCGAGCGTTGCGTCGAGGCGATCGCGCAGAGTGGCGCGCGCGACGTCGGGTGGACGCTCGAGGACGTGCATTGTCTCCGTCTCGACGAGTCGGTGGCCGCGCTCGTCTACCAGGGTGTCGTGATCTCGGCCGACGGCGCCGAGCCCGAGCGAGAGCGGCGCTCGTCGGTGTACGCGAAGCGCGACGGGGTGTGGAGGCTCGCCCTGCACCACGTCACGAAGGAGCCGTGAGCGTCGCGCTCAGGCGACGGGGCGATGCCGCGTGTGCGCCGCCGGTCGCTCGGGGCGTGTCGCCCACCAGGCCCACGCGATGAACACGAACTGGAGTGGCAAGCGAGCGTAGATGGCCCAGGCCGGCAGATCGGCGAAGTCGTCGGGATGGAGGGCCATGTGGACGTTCGCCGGGTAGACCGCCACGAGAAGGGCGACGAGTCCCCAGCCGGCCAGACGACGCACGGCCGGCACCAACACCCCGAGGCCGCCCAGGATCTCGAGCACACCGCTCAGATGGACCAGCTCGAGGTGCCACGGCAGATAGGGCGGCATGATCCGGACGAAGAAGCCGGGGCTGGTGAAGTGGGTGATGCCCACGCCGACGAAGAAGATCGAGAGGGCCAGGAGCGCGACGGATCGCGGCAGCGAGCGGGGAAGCCCGAGCCCGGAACGGCGGCCCTCGCGCGGGTGGGGAACGGGTCCTGCGGCCACGGGTTGCCTCAGGCGATCGCCGCGAGACGGAACAGGTAGATGCAGCTCGCGATGCCGACCGCGAAGGCGAGCGTGCGCACGGGCGCCACGTCGGCAACGTAGGCGGCCGCGTGGACCACCCGCGCCGTCACGAAGACGACACACGCGGCGCTCGACGCGACCGGGTCGGCCCCCGCCGCATGGGCGACCAGCACCGAGGGCGCGAACACCGCGAGGGCTTCCCAGGCGTTCAGCTGGGCCGCGTTGGCGCGAGCACCGGCGCCCTCGAGGGCGGCACTCTGCGCGCGCGGATGCCGCACGTCGACCGATCCGAACTGCCGGGCCTTGTAGTAGGCGCCGACGCCGGTCAGCACGTAGGGAACCAGGATCGTCACCAGGAGGCACCAGAAGGGTGTGGTCATGGTCGTCGGGCCTCTCCATCCGTGCGCTTCGGAGCCCGTGGATGCCAGGCAGCGACGAAGGTCGGAGGCCGGCAAGGAACGGGCAGTCTTCGTCTGGGAACGGTGCGTCCCGTTCCTGGCATCCCCATGGTACTGGGGTCGACACCGGCCGACACCCGGACGAGTCGCGTGCCGCGCGGGCGTGAAGACGACCGTCGCCGGCCGCTCGCCAAGCGGCCGGGGTCCCGGGGACGCGCCTCCGCTTCGCGCTCAGCGCGGAGCGCGTCGCATCGGAACGACCACGGGCGCCGAGCCTTCTTGGATCTCGTCGGTCGCTTCGAAGCCGTGCCGCTCGTAGAGCGAGACGTTCCGCGGATTGGAGGACTCGAGATAGGCGAGCGTGCCCTCCCGATCGAGCTGCCGCGTCGCGTGGGCCATGAGTCGACCCCCTTCACCGCGTCCCTGGGCCATGGGATCGACCCCGAGCAGGGGCAGGTACCAGTGCGGCTCCGGTGGGTGGGCTGCAGCCATGCGGGCATAGGTGGCGATCGCGTCGTCCAGCCGTGTCGGATCGGCGGTGGTCTGGAGCAGGACGAGGAGCGCCTCGTTGTCGGGCTCGATGCTCGGCGGGATCCAGAGAGCCGCGCCCGCGAGGTCGTCGGCGACGAACACGGATCCGTGCGCGATCCCGACCCGCGCGAACTCGTGTGCGGAACGGTCCATCCCCCGGAGGTAGGCGCGGGCCGTGGGCCAGGTGAAGCGCGCGACCGGATCGCTTACGAACGCAGCGACGACCGTGGCCACGACGGCCTCGGTCTCGGCCTCGGTGGCGCTTCGCACCGGTCGAGCGGCTCCCACGATCGGACTCATCTGGTGTTGCCACTCCTACGCTGCGAGGCCTGCGCTGCGAGGCCCCGGGATGCGAGGTCTGGGCGCGCCAGGCCCCGACACGTCGGGCCCGGCGACGCACGACGCGTCGGCAGCCGCCGTCGCCCTTGGGTAGCACCGACGCGCCCGCGCCACCGCCGCGCCGGGCGCGCGGAGGTCGTGGAGCTTCCTGGATCCGATGGTGTCGGCTGGGTGCGGGCTGCGTCGGCGGCCTTCAGGGCACTCCGCGTCCGGCCGTTTCGTCGGGCGGGAACGGTGCATCTCGGGACCGGCGGAGCGACGGCGTGCTTCTACCCATTGGCCACGATTCCGGACAGGTGCGGCGGAGGCCGTGGGTGACCTGGGGCCTGATGGCCGCCTGCCTCGCCGTCTTCTTTGCGACGGGCGTGTCGGGCGAGGCCGAGCAGCGGCGCGTGGCCGAGCTCGAGCGCGGGCTCCACGAAGCCCATCGCATCTGGAGCGAGCATCCGCATCTCGAGCCACCGAAGCTCCTCGCCGAACGTCTCCATCCGAGCTGGCGAACGCTCCAGGCCCGGGCGCGCGAGAGCCAGGCGCTCGAGTCGTGGGCGAGCGGAGCCCGCGAGGAGGCCGCGACCGAGCAGGCGAGGCTCGATCGGCTCGGGGCCGAGCTCGAGGCGATGCTGCCGCCGCATCCCTTCTTCGGCTGGGGTCTCGTTCCGAGCCGACCGACCCTTCGGGCCGCGATCTCGCACATGTTCGTGCACGCCGACTGGCTCCATCTACTCGGCAATCTCTTCCTGCTCTTCCTGACCGGGCCCTTCATCGAGGACCGCTGGGGGCGACCGCTCTTCCTGCTCTTCTACCTCGCAGCGGGTCTGGCTGGCGCCGGATTGTTCGCGAGCCGATTCCCCGACGCCGAGGTGCCCCTGGTGGGCGCCTCGGGCGCGATCGCAGGGTGCATGGGAGCCTTCCTGGTCCGCTTCTGGTACGCGAAGCTTCACTATCTGTTCTGGTTCGGTTTCCTGATTCGGACCTTCTGGGCGCCCGCCTGGTTGATGCTGCCTCTCTGGTTCGCCAACGAGCTCGTGATGGCCTCCGCCACCGACGGGGTGGGGGGCGAGGCTGGCGGCGTCGCCTACTGGGCCCACGTCGGTGGCTTCGTCTTCGGAGCGACGGCCGCATGGTGGATGGCGCGCCAGCAGGTCGAGCAGCGCTTCGTCGATCCCCACGTCGAGCGACAGATCACCCTCTTCTCGAACGAAGGCGTCTCCGACGCCCTCGAGCTGCACGCGGCCGGCCGGTCCGAGGAGGCCTACCGGGTGTTGGAGCAACAGGTGGCGGCGGAGCCCGATGACCGCGACGCGGCCCAGGCCCTCTGGGACGTGGCGGCGTCCCTCGGCCGGCTCGACGAGGTGCGCGGGGCGATGCTCCGCTCGATCCGCGCCGCCCTGCGCGAGGGCGATCTCGACGGGGCTGCAAGAAGCTGGGCGGAGTGGCACGGGGCGGGCCTCCCGCTGGCGCGCGACGCCGGCCGCGCGGCCGCGCTCGCCCCGGTCCTCGCCGAGCGGGGCGCGTCGGAGCTCGCCGTGGCGACGCTCGCTGCCGCGCTCGACGCCGGCCCGCTCGACGCCTCGGCGGCGCTCCGGATCGCCCGGGCGGCGGGGGACATCGACGCCGACATCCGGGCGCGCGCGGCCCGGTATGCGCTCGCGGAACGGGCCGCAACGGCCGCCGAACGTACGGCGGCCGAATCCATCCTCGCCGAGCTCGAGGCGGCGACGGCCGCGGTTCGGGTCGCGC
>CAYYUT010000179.1:0-7182 GCA_964474935.1 uncultured Spirochaetales bacterium | reverse complement strand
GGGTCTGGCGGGCCGAGCGGGTCCGGCTGGAGCGGACCTATTCCGAGGGGCATCAGGAACGCCTCGTCCGCACGTATCTCGACCACGCGCGCGGGCTCGACTTCGTGGTCGGGGTGTCACCGTGGGTCTTCGCGGACTTCCTGTGCCCCTGGTTCGCGGGCAACCCGGTTCCCGGATACAACGTGAAGGGGCTGCTCAGCCGCGATCGCGAGCCGAAGCAGGCCTTCCACGCGCTCGCACGGATCTACGCCCGGCTCGCCGAGGGGGCGGTGGCCGAACGCAGGGCGCCTCCCGATCCCTAGGACCGGGGCGTCGGAGGTCCGTCCCATGGACGACGGTGCTCTGGCGCCTGCGCGAGCGTCGGGCGCAGGCAGCGCGCCCGGTCGGATCGGACTCTCGGGCGCGACCGCGGCCGAGCCCGGGAGCGAGGGCACCACCCGAGGACCCCGTTCGTGCCCGGCGCCTTCGCGCCTGTCCGTGCAGGGCCGCCCGGGTGTCCTGTTCCCGGCCGGCCTACTGGCTGGGCGGACGCGGCGCGGCCGCGGATGCGCCACCGCGCGGGGCGCGCTCGTGGACGAGCAGACTACGCTTGTCGTCGAAGAGCACTTCGATCTTGCCCTCACCGGCGGCTCCTTGCACCACCCCGAGCCCGAGCGTCGGATGCTGGATCCGTTGCCCCGGCTTGAAGCTGCCGGTCATGACGTAGGTCTCGACCGGCACGCTCAGATCCGCCTCGACGATCTGGGGCTCCTCGGATTCGGGCTTGGGCTTGGGCCGCGGCTTCGGCCGGACCTTGCCCGCGCCGGCCTCCCAGGCCGGCTCGATCGAGGGGGTACCGGAGAGCCGGGGGCCCTCGGGCGTGTAGTCCCAGCCCGGATTGCCTTCGAGCTCGATGGTCAGGTAGAGCACCTCGACCCCGAACGCCTCGCGAATCTCGCGCGACAGGCGCTCGAGCTGCGAGATCCAGGCGGCGCCCTTCTGCGCCTCCCGCTTGCGACAGAGTTCCCAGTAGCGCCGCGTGCCGAGGAGAATCACGACCGGCGGCTCGCTGCTCGCGGCCGCTCCCGTGGCCTCGAGGATCTCGGCCGCGATCGCGTCGTGGTTGGCCGCCACGATCGCGGCGGCGGCGAGGGCCTCGATGAGGGCGCGCAGCGGGGTGTCGCCGGTGGCCGCCCGGGGTGCATCCGGGACGAGCACCTTGAGCGCCGCGACCACGAGCCGATCGTCGGGCCCGAGGCCGAGCAGATCGACCTTGGGAATCTTCTTCTGGTCGTCGCTGCCCGCACCCGCCGTCGGCGGCTCGCGCAGCGTGATCTGCCAGTCGATCCAGCGCACCGACCCCTCGTCGGGAAGGGTCAGGCCCTCGCTCTCGACGTTGGCGAAGGCCGTCAGGGCGCGGCCGAGATGCTCGGGGTCCTTACCGGCCTTCTGACCCTCCGGGGCCTTTCCGGGACTCCGGCGGAGGAAGCGCTTGCCGGCCGCGGCGCGGCGTGGCGCGGCGGAACGCTCGGCCTCGAAGTCGCGCTTCAGCGTGTCACCCGAGAGCCGCTCGGCGACCTTGCGGAAGCCCGTCCCCCGGCGGACGTCTCGCTCGGACGCGAGCTCGACGAGCGGATGTTGGCTCATGTTTCCTCCCGAGGACGAAGCTAGCCCTTTTTGACAGGGTGCGAACCGGGAGCCGCGTGGAACGGGTCGAGGAGACCCCAAGAAAAAGGGGCCGCGTTTCCGCGGCCCCTTGGGCATCCCTTTGCGGGATGCCAGTCTCGGGCGGGTGGTCCCGAGCGGGTATGGTGCGTCTCGGAGGAGAGTATGCCCGTGCGAGGTGTCAGCCGATGTGCGGTCGCGAGAAGTGCACGTGAAGGTCGCCATGCGATCGTCGCGCGGGCCACACCGTGACGTCGCCGCGCTTCACGGTGGTGATCCCGGCCTACGATCTCGAGCGCTTCGTGCTCGAAGCGATCGAGAGCGTGCGACGGCAGTCGCTCCCCGACCCGGAGATCGTGGTGGTCGACGACGGCTCGCGCGACCGCACGCGAGACATCGTTCGTGCCGAGGTGGGCCCGGGCCTGCGGCTGGTGGAGCAGACCAACCAGGGTCCGATACGCGCGCGCGAGCGCGGCCTGGCCGAGGCCCGTGGCGACTACGTGCTGTTCCTGGACGGCGACGACCGGCTTCGCCCCGACGCGCTCGCGCGCCTCGCGGCCACCCTCGACGGCGATCGCGGTGTCGGCGCCGCCTACGGCCACCGGATCCTCGTCGACGAGGCCGGCCACCCGATCGGGAGTGAAGCGGGCGCCCTGCTCTCGGCGAGCCCGTCCGGCGACGTCCTGCAGGCCCTGCTCACCCGGAACTTCATCTCCACGCCCGGTCAGGTCGCCTTCCGGCGGAGCCTGCTGCAGGACCCCGGCCTGTTCGATCCGCCGGTCGCGCGCATGGCCGACTGGGTCGTGATCGCCCGCGTGGCAGCGCGTACCTGGTTTCGTTTCGTGGGTCCGGGGCCGTTGGTCGAGTACCGATTGCGGACGGGCAGCGTGGCACGCACGATGCTCGACGCGGGCGACGAGGCGCCCCACATCCGCGAGCTCGAGCCCGCGATCGACGCCGTGTTCGACTGGCCGCCGCTGGCGACCCGTCTGTCCGCGTCCGAGCGCGAACGCTTGCGGCGTGCCTCGGTGGCCGGCGCCCTCGCCTACAAGGGCCAGGAAGCGCTGCGCTCGCGACGCTTCGCCCATGCCCGTCGCTATCTCTGGCAGTCGATCCGGACCGATCGACCACGTCTGCGCGAGCTGTTGACCCTCGCGCTCGCGGTTGCAGGTTGGCTGCCGCCCGGATCGCGCCGCTACATCGGTCAACACTCCTGAACCGGCGCCGTTCGTCGGGCCGGCCGCAGTCCCGCTCCGTTCCCGTGCAGCTCGTGCGCGGATGGGGCGAATCCCCTCAGATCCCTCCGTTTGTCCTCACACATTCCGCCGAAACCGCGCCACCTGGGGACGGCTCGGGTCCACCTCTTCATCACGGGGCGTCGCGATCACGGCGCCGTCGATCGGAGGACCCCCATGATCGAGCGTTCGGTGGCAGCGAGCTTCGGCCGGGAATCGGCAGTCGTGATCGGCGGAGGCCCGGCCGGCTTGACGGCGGCCCACGAACTCTGCGGGCTCGGCGTCCGACCGGTCGTCCTCGAGGCGGACCAGCAGGTGGGCGGGATCTCGCGCACAGTCGGCTACCGCGGCTATCGCTTCGACATCGGCGGCCATCGCTTCTTCTCGAAGGACGCTCTCGTCAACGAGTTCTGGCAGAAGATCCTGGGCGACGAGATGCTCGTGCGACCGCGCGTCTCGCGCATCTTCTACCGCAACCACTTCTTCGACTATCCCTTGCGGGCCACCAACGCCCTGTCCGGGCTCGGACCGCTCGAAGCCGTTCGATGCACGCTCAGCTACGCGCGCGCGAGCCTGCGACGAAAAGGCGACGAGAAGACCTTCGAGCAGTGGGTGTCGAACCGATTCGGACGCCGCCTCTACGAGATCTTCTTCAAGACCTACACCGAGAAGGTCTGGGGCATTCCCTGCCACGAGATCTCGGCCGACTGGGCTGCGCAGCGGATCAAGAACCTCTCGCTCGGCGAAGCGCTTCGCAACGCGCTCACGCCGCGCGGAGGCCGCGACCGCAACGGCGAGACCATCACCAGCCTGATCGAGCGCTTCCTGTATCCCCGGCTCGGACCCGGCATGATGTGGGAGCGCTGCGAGAGCGAGATCGCCCACCAGGGCGCCGAGACGCTTCGCGGCATGCGCGTCACGAAGATCCGCCACCGGGCCGGCCGGGTGGAATGCGTGGTGGCCGAAGACGAGCAGGGCCGGGCGTGCGAGTTCGGCGGCGACCACTTCCTCTCGTCGATGCCCCTGCGCGAGCTGATCGCCGCGCTCGCTCCGGCGCCGCCGGCCGACGTGCTCCGCGCGGCCCGCGCCCTGCGCTATCGCGACTACCTGACGGTGGTCCTGATCGTCGGACGCGAGAAGGTCTTCCCGGACAACTGGATCTACGTGCACAGCCCCGAGGTGAAGCTCGGCCGGATCCAGAATTACAAGAACTGGAGCCCCGAGATGGTGCCCGACGGCCGTCGCACCTCGCTCGGCCTGGAGTACTTCCTCTGGGACCGCGACGAGGAGTGGACGTGGTCGCTCGATCAGTGGATCGACCGCGGCATCCGCGAGTGCAGCCAGATCGGGCTGATCGAACCGGACGAGGTCGAAGACGGAACCCTCGTGCGGATGCCCAAGGCCTATCCCGTCTACGACCAGTCGACCAACGCGCAGGTCGCGACGGTCCGGAGCTATCTGGCGGGCTTCGAGAACCTCGAGTCGATCGGCCGCAATGGGCAGCACCGCTACAACAACCAGGACCACTCGATGCTCACGGGCATCTACGCGGCGCGCAACAGCGTGGGCGCCGACTACGACGTCTGGGGCGTCAACGTCGACGAGGAGTACCACGAGGAGGTGCGCGCCACCCAGCCCGAGATCGGACCGCGCAGCACCAGCGGCGTGCGTCTGGTCCCGCAGCGCCTGCCGGCACGCGAGGCGGCGTGAACCGCGACGGCCGCGCGGCGGCAGACGGACCGCCCCGGATCTCGGTCGTCGTCCCGGCCTTCGCCTCTCGGCAGGATCTCGGCCGTTGCCTCACCGGCCTGGCGGCGTCGGAGTACCGCGACTTCGAGGTGATCGTGGTCGACGACGGCTCGAGCCCGAGCCTCGAGCCGACGGTGCGCCGCTTCGGGACCGGACTCGGGACCGACGGCGGGCTCGGGACCGACGAAAGTATCGGCGACGGCTCGGTGCGGGTGCTCGAGACGGGTGCGGGGATGGGGCGCGGGCTCGGCTACCTGCGCCTCGACGACGGACCCCGGGGACCAGCGCGGGCCCGCAACCGGGGCGTCGTGCACGCCCGGGGCGAGTGGCTCGTCCTCGTCGACAGTGATTGCGTCGTGCATCCGGACACGCTCGGTCGCTTCGCCGCCTTCTTCGATGCCCACCCCGAAGTCGATTCGGTCTTCGGGAGCTACGACGACGCGCCGGCCGCCCCGGGGTTCGTCTCGCAGTACCGGAACCTGCTGCACCACTATGTCCACCACGCCGCGCGGGGCGAGGCCGTGACCTTCTGGGCCGGCTGCGGGGCCATTCGTCGGAGCGCCTTCCTGGCGGTCGGCGGCTTCGACGAGGCCCGCTTCGTCCGCCCCTCGATCGAGGACATCGAGCTCGGCGGCCGACTGCACGCCGCGGGCCACGCGCTCCGCCTCGAGCCCTCGATCCAGTGCACCCATCTCAAGCGTTGGAGCCTCGGCGGGGTGATCCAGACCGACATCCGGCAGCGGGGTATTCCGTGGACCCGCCTGATGCTCGAGCGCGGCGGTCTCGACGACACGCTGAACGTCGAGCCGATCCAGCGCCTCTCGGTGCTGGCCATGGGCGGAGCGGTGCTGGCCGGGATGATCGCGCTGGCGCGTCCGGGTGCCGCGTGGGTCGCCCTGGCCCTGCTCGCGCTCGTCGTCTGGTGGAACCGGGACCTGTACCGCTTCTATGGGCGCGTTCGCGGTACGGCCTTCGCCATCGGAGTGCTCCCGCTCCATGGGCTCTACTTCCTGTACTGCGGCGTGGCCGCCGGACTCGGCTGGCTGGCGCACCAACGGGAGCGCACCAAGACCACGCTGGGCGTCGCGGCCGACGACGAGCCGGGAGAGCGACGCGCGGGATGCCTGACGGAAGCCGAGACGCACCCGCCGGCCTGATCGCCCGCGCGACCCGGCCGGCGCTGCTCGTCGGCCTGATCCTGGTGGGATTCGTGTGCGTCGCGTGGGTCACGGGCGACGCGCTCGGCTTCGAGCCTCGCAAGGACGAGCAGCACTACTGGCGCACCACCGATCTCTTCGCCCACGGCCTGGCGGCGTCCCTCGAGAACCTCGACCGCTACGGCGAGCTGACCACCCCGCTCTGCTTCCTCGTCTGGGGCGCGATCGAGCAGGCGACGGGCGCGGGGATCTTCGCGGGCCGATTGTCGGTGCTGCTGGCCGGGCTCGGTCTGGCGCTCGCCGTCGCCTTCGCGCCGGGCCGGCGAGCGACCCCGGAGTCGGCCTGGGCCCTCGCCGGACTGGTCTCGTTCCCCTACTTCGTGCCGCTGTCGGTACATCTCTACACCGACGTGCCGGCCGCCCTGTTCGGCGTCCTCGGCGTCGCGCTCCATCTGCGCGGACGGAGGTTCTGGGGCGCAGCGGCCTGCGTGGCGGCGATCGCGACCCGGCAGTACATGCTCGTGGTCCCGGCGGCGCTCGCCGCGGCCGAGCTGTTCCGGGGCTGGCGCGAAGGCCGCCTCGTCCCGCGCGCGGCCATCGCACCGGCGCTGGCCTGCACGAGCCTGCTCGGCTGGATCGCATTGTTCGGGGGCCTCGTCCCCGAGGCCAGCATCGAACGCTGGCCGACCCCACAGACCGACAGCAGCTATCTCCGACCTCGCTTCGCCCTCTACGCACTCGCGACGGTCGGCGCCTACTTCGTGGCGGTGGAGCTGGTCCTGTTCCAGCGGCTCGACGTCCTTCGGCGCGCCTTCACACCCGCCGGCGGCCTCGTGTTCGTCGCCCTCGCCACTCTCTACGCCCTCTTCCCTCCGATGATGACCGACCATGCCGGCGGCCCGGTGGGCCGGGTCCTGCGGCTCGCTCTGGCGCCCGAGCTCCGACCCGTGGTGCTCCTCGGGCTCGGCTGGCTGGTGGTGGTGCGGTTCCGGGGCACGGGGCTCGCCGCCTGGGTGGTGGGCCTCCACGTCGCGATGATGGCCAAGGCGTGGGCACCCTGGGACAAGTACGCGCTCCCGGTGGTCGGCATTCTGTGGCTCCTCAAGGCCCGCCGGATGCTGTGAGGCCGAGCGACGGGGCGTTATGCTGGTCGCTCCCCGTCGAGAGGTCGATGACGCACCCGCTTCGCCGCCGCACGAGGACCGCCGCCCGGTCCGGTCGCCAGCGCCCGCCCCGGCGCGCGGTACCGCGGACGCGCGGCCCGTGGAGAGGCACTGCGCTCACCGCACTGCCCGTCCTCGCAACGGTCCTGCTGACCCTCGGCTGCTCGGTGTCGGCCCCGAAGCCGGCCGGACCGGAGTCGCTGGTGGGCCCCGACGCCGCCGTCTTCGACCAGA
>CAYYUT010000178.1:0-7248 GCA_964474935.1 uncultured Spirochaetales bacterium | reverse complement strand
GCCCGTCTTCTCGTGCTCGTGAAGCCGGGAACGGGTGCGACAGACCATGACCCTGCTCGGCGAGGACGAGCTCCGCGACCTGCGATCCCGCGGAGAATCGCTCGAGACGATCTGCCGATTCTGCTCGGAGCGCTACGAGATCACCCCCGACGAGCTCGGCGCGCTGGTCCCGGACGCCTGACCGCACCCCGGCCCCGGGTCGACCCGGACGGGACTGGGCTCGAGCCCGGCCGCGACCCGGCGCCGGCCCCCGGGTTCAGACCCCGAACGAGGTCTCGAGGATGTCGAAGATCTCGCGCTCGCGGCGGCTGATCCTGTTCCCGACCCCGAGGAAGCCGCCGGCCGCCTCGGCGACCGCGCGCGCACGATCGAGCACGTCGCGCCGCAGCGCCAGACGCTTTTCGGGGATCATGTCCTCGCAGAGCGCGCCGACGTAGCCCCGCCAGGCGGCCAGCAGCCGGGGCGGCGGACGCTCGGCCAGCCAGGCCTCGAGGAGCCGATGGGCCGGACTCTCCGGGGCGACCCCGGCCTGCTCGGCCGCCTCGAGCGCGGCGGTGCGCTCGTCGGGCTCCATGCGGTCGTCGGCCCAGGCCACCTCGACCAGCGGCACCAGCGAGAGCGCGCCGAGCGTGTCGCTCCCGATCCCGAGATCGACGAGCCTCTCGAGGACCTCGTCGTCGTCGAGCCCCGAGGTGGCCGCGATCGCCTCCTTGGCGTCCTGGCGCGCCTGCTTGAGCCGCAGGTCGAGCGCGAGTCGCTTGTTCTGCTTCGCGAAGTAGTCGTCTTCGAGCGCCTTCCGGCGCTTGGCGAGCGGCTCCCCCGGATCTCCGTCGGACACACGATCCTCCCGTCCTGTGGCTTCCTGCGTCGAGGCCCCTGCTGGACAGGGCGGCCCGGCTGGGTTGCAACTCAAGCACAGGCCCCCCGCCCGAGCCGCATCTCCACGGGCGCGCGACGCGCGACGACGGGATCCCCACATGCCGAACCTGCCTGCCCCTTCAGCCACGCGCCGCCCCGCGACCCTGCGACGGACGCCCCCGCCCGCGTGGCCCCTGGGCCCGCGGACCCCGACGGGCGGCGGCCGCCCCGCGATCGGACCGGCTGGCGGCGTCGGGCTCGGCCACTGGGTCCCCTTCGTTCGCCTCATCCGCTTCGTCCGCGGGGTCCCGGCCGTCCGGCTGGTCGCGTGCCTCGTCCTCCTCGCACTCCCCGCGTGCAGCCAGCGACGCCCCGTGCTCTACCCGAACGCGACCTATCAACGCATGGGGCCCGAGGTCGCGGAGGGAGCGGTCGACTACTGCCTCGACTGGGCCGAGGAGTACGTGGCCTCGGGCAACGCCGCGGCCGAGATCGCGAAGGAGACGGCCGCGGGCGGCGCCACCGGAGGCGCGGTCGGCGCCGCCACCGGCGCCGTCTTCGGGCGGCCGGGCCTGGGCGCCGCCGCCGGAGCCGCGGGGCAGGCAACCCGCGGATTCATCAGGGGAATCTTCAGTTCCCGCGAGCCCGACCCGCTCTACAAGCGGTTTGTCGAGCGCTGCCTGCGCGAAGAGGGGTACGATCCGGCCGGCTGGCGCTAGCATCCGCGGTCGCCATCGACAACGAACCGAAGGGGGGAACTCGAACCATGGCCGACGAAGTCCTGGTGGTGGCATCCAAGCTCAAGAACTACATCCGCGAGAAGTCCGACGGGATGAACACCTCGGCGAACGTGCTCACGGCGCTGTCCGACAAGATCCGGGAGCTCTGCGACCGGGCCATCGAGAACGCGCGCGCCGACGGTCGCAAGACCGTGAAGGATCGCGACTTCAGCTAGCCCGCACGGCGCTCCCCGCGCCGGGCGACCGTCCTCCGGGCCCGGCCGGCGAAGTGTGGGGTGCGCGCGTGGCTCACTCAGTCCGCGTGCGCGAGCCCGCGCTCGGCGGCGAGCGCCCCCGGTCCGATGGCCGCGAACAGCAGGAACACGAAGCAGTAGGTGAGCGCGAGTTCGCCCTTGTTCAGGATCGGGAAGAACTGACCCGACGCGATCCAGTGGAACTGGATGTACGCGACGGCCATCATGCCGCTGCACAGGAACGCGACGTAGCGGGTGAGCAGCCCGGCGGCGAACAGGATTCCCGCGGCCAGCTCGATCACGCCCCCGACCCAGAGCTGCGGGTTGTCGCCGAAGGCGAGCGCCTGTCCGCTTCCCCCGGCCCCACCGAACAGCCCCAGGATCTTCTGGGCGCCGTGACCGGCGAAGTTCAGGCCGAGCACGATGCGCAAGATTCCCTGGACCCACGGCGCCTGCGCTGACAGAAATCGCTCCATGGAGTCCTCCTCGTCCAGAAGATAGCTGGGCTCGCCCGGGCCCGGGCCGGAGGCCACGGACAAGATCGGGCCGCGTTCGTCCGATGCGCTGGCCGGATACCAGGCGGGCCCGGGCGACCGGGGTCGGGAGGCGGATCGATGGGCAACGGAGCACGTCTGCTGATCGCGGTGGCGACGATCCTCGCGCTGCTCCAGCTGGCGCCGATGCTCCCGCTCGACCGCTGGCTCGGGGAGAGCGCCACCGAGCTGCGAGGCACCCCCACCGAGACCCACTACCAGTGGATCGACGAGTCCGGCCAGGTGCGGATCACCGCCCGGCTCGACGAGGTGCCACCCGACCGGCGCGACACCATGGGACGCTTCGAGGTGCCGATCGCACCGGCGGCGTCGACGGCGCGCGCGGCGGCGCCGAGCGTCCCCGACGTCACGATCTATGTCACCCGGACCTGTCACTTCTGTCAGAAGGCGCTGGCCCACCTCGATCGCGAGGGGGTGCGCTACGCGAAGAAGGACATCCAACAGGACCGCCAGGCGCGTGACGAGATCCTCGAGGTATCGGGCAACACGGCCGTCCCGGTGATCGTGGTCGGGAAGTCGGTGATCCGCGGCTACGACGTGGCCGCCCTCGATCGCGCGCTCGCCAGCATGCGCTAGCGCGGTATCTTCCGACCGCGATGAAGCTCGGATTGCAGCTCGGCTACTGGGCGCCCGATCCCTGGGACCCGATCGATCTGGTACTCGAAGCCGAACGCCTCGGCTTCGATTCGATCTGGACGGCCGAGGCCTACGGGTCGGACGTCTTCTCGCCGCTCTGCTGGCTCGGTGCCCGCACCACCCGCATCAAGCTCGGGACGGCGGTGATGCAGATCTCGGCCCGCACGCCGGCCTGTACCGCGATGACCGCAGCCACGATCGACCACCTCTCGGGTGGACGGCTCCTGCTCGGGATGGGCGTGTCGGGACCGCAGGTGGTCGAGGGATGGTACGGACAGCCCTTCCCGAAGCCCCTCGCCCGCACCCGCGAGTACGTCTCGATCGTCCGCCAGGCGCTCGCGCGCAAGGCACCCGTCGAGAACCCGGGCGAGCACTATCCGTTGCCCCTTCCGGGGGGAACCGGTCTCGGCAAGCCGCTCAAGATGATCATCCATCCGCTGCGCGAGCACGTCCCGATCTACCTCGGCGCCGAAGGACCGAAGAACGTGAAGATGGCCACCGAGATCGCCGACGGCTGGCTCCCGCTCTTTTATTCCCCCTACCGCCCCGAGGTGTTCGCGGAGTCGCTCCGCGGCGCCGGTCCCGACTTCGACATCGCCGCCACGGTGACGGTGGTGCTCGGCGACGACGTGGCCCATGCGCTGATGCCCGTGAAGTTCGCCCTGGGGTTCTACCTGGGCGGCATGGGCGCGAAGAGCGAGAACTTCCACCTGAATCTGATGGAGCGGATGGGATTCGGCGAGCCGGCCCGCAAGGTCCAGGAGCTCTTCCTGTCGGGCCAGCGGGCCGAGGCGGTGGCCGCCGTTCCCGACGAGCTCGCCGACGAGATCGCCCTGGTGGGCCCGCCCGATCGCATTCGCGACCGGCTCGCCGCGTGGAAGGAGAGCCCCGTGACGTCGCTGCTCCTCGGGACCCGCGACCCGGCCGTCGTGCGCCTGTTCGCCGAGGCGTTGCTCTAGTGGCGGGCACGCCGAAGAGCGGCCGGGCACCGACCGCGGCGCCCTCCGCGTCCGCCTCTCCAACGCAGGCGGCGCGCGGCGGGCTCTTCGATGGCATCGAGGCCGTCTTCTTCGATCTCTTCGACACCCTGATCCGGATCGACGAGGCGAGCCTTCCGAGCCTGTCGATCCGGGGACAGGAGCGACGCACCACCGTTCCGATCGTGCACCGCGAGGTGGTCGCCGACCACGGGATCGAGATCGAGCGCTTCAGCGACGTGCTCGTTGAGGCCTGGCAGGAAGTCGAGAAGCAACGGAGCGTGGGTTGGGCCGAGGTGTCGGCCCGGGTCCGTGCGCGCCTGATGGTCGAACGGCTCGGGCTCGGCGCCTCGAGCGCGGAGCGCGAAGCCTTCGTCGGACGCATCACCGAGACCCACGGCCGGGCCCTCGCCGATGCCGCGCGCCCGGCCCGCGGGGCCCGCGCCCTGCTCGAACGGGTACACGAACGGGGTCTGCCGGTCGTGCTGATCTCGAACTTCGACTTCGCGCCGGCCGCCGACTGGATCCTCGCGCAGGCCGAGCTCGACGACCTCGTCACGACGCGCGTGATCTCCGAGACGTTGGGGGTCCGCAAGCCGCACGAGAAGATCTTCCACGCCGCACTCGAGCACGTAGGGCTCGAGCCCACCGCCTGCCTGCACGTGGGTGACCAGCCCCTGGCCGACGCCTGGGGGGCGGGTCGCCTCGGAATGCGCACGGTCTGGATCAACCGGACGGGCGACCCCTATGACGAGCCAGAGCACGCCCCGACCCTCGAGGTGGACGAGATCGATGCGCTCCTCGAGCACCTCTGAGCGCGCGGCTCAGTCCTCGTAGTCGATGGCCACGATGGTGAAGTCGGCGTCGCCCTTGGGACGGCGCACCGTCACCTCGTCGCCCTCCTGCTTGCCGAGAAGCGCACGCGCCATGGGCGACTCGACCGAGATCAGGCCCCGCGCGACGTCGAACTCGTCGGGTCCGACGATGCGGTAGCGCTGCTCGGCGCCCGCTTCGTCCTCGAGGGTGATCCAGGCCCCGAAGAAGACCCGCCCCTGCTGGGAAGGATCGGCTCGCACCACCGTGAGCGACTCGATCCGTTTGCCGAGGAAGCGCAGGCGGCGATCGATCTCGCGCAGACGCTTCTTGCCGTAGATGTACTCGGCGTTCTCCGAGCGATCGCCCTGCGCGGCCGCGGCCGTCACCTCGGCGGTCACCCGGGGACGCTCGACGGTCCAGAGATGCTCGGCCTCGGCCTCGAGCCTGCGCATGCCTTCGGGCGTGATGTAGCCGCCCCTGCTCGCCACACGGTCCTCCTCGCGTCCGGGCCCCGCCGCGTCTCCGCGGGCGTCGCGCCGATGCGACGGTGGCGGCCTGCGCCCTCCCGCGCGGGCCGCGCGCGTCCGGCCCGCCGCGATCCGACACGGCGGTCCGTGTGCGCCCCCCCGGTCGACGATATTCTGCGTAGCCCAACGACGCCCCGGAGTGAAGATGCCCCCGAGCCCGACCGACATCGAGCCCTTCCGGATCGAGATCCCCGACGCCGAGATCGAAGATCTCGCCGGGCGTCTCGCCCGCACCCGGCTGCCCGAGCCGCTCGACGACGTGGGATGGGACTACGGCATGGACGCCGCCACCCTCCGGACCCTGCTCGATCACTGGCGGGACCACTACGACTGGCGCAAGCACGAGACGCTGCTGAACGGATTCCCGCAATGGAAGACCCGCATCGGCGATCTCGAGATCCACTTCATCCACCAGCGGTCGCCCGAGCCCGCGGCGCGGCCCCTGCTCCTGCTCCACGGCTGGCCCGGCTCGATCTTCGAGTTCCACAAGATCCTGGGTCCGCTCACCGATCCGGTGGCGCACGGGGGGCGGGCCGAAGACGCCTTCCACGTCGTGGCGCCCTCGCTGCCCGGCTACGGATTCTCGTCGGCCCCGCGGCGACCGGGCTGCGACATCCGCGCGGTGGCCGAGACGATGATCGCCCTGATGCAGCGGCTCGGATACGCGCGCTACGGGGCGCAGGGCGGAGACTGGGGCGCCATCGCCTCGTCGTACGTGGGTCTGCTCGATCCCGAGCACTGCATGGCCATCCATCTGAACATGCCGCTCGCTCCGCCGCCGGAAGGCAGCGACCCGACCGAAGGGCTCTCCGAGAAGGAGCTGGCCGCGCTCGCCGACATCCGCCGCGTGATGAGCGAGGAGACGGGCTACCAGTCGATCCAGGGCACCCGGCCCGACACCCTCTCGGTGGGTCTCACCGACTCGCCCGCTGGCCTCGCCGCCTGGATCGTGGAGAAGTTCCGGGCCTGGAGCGATTGTGGGGGCGACGTCTTCAGCCGCTTCACCAGGGACGAGCTCCTCACGAACGTCTCGATCTACTGGTTCACGCGTTCGATCGCCTCGTCGGTCCGGCTCTACACCGAATCGCGTCGCTCGGGACGCTTCGGGCCGGTGGAAGCCCGTGTCGACGTGCCGACCGGGTGTGCCGTCTTCCCGCGCGAGCTCTTCCGGCCCCCGCGGCGCTGGGTCGAGGCCCGCTTCCGGGTGGAGCGCTGGACCGAGATGCCCGCGGGCGGCCACTTCGCTGCGCTCGAAGAGCCGGACGCGTTGCTCGAGGACGTGCGCGCCTTCTTCCGCGGCCGGGCCTGATGCCCCAGCTCGCCGGCGTGGCCGAGATCGCCGCCGCGCTCGAGCGGGGCGAGCCGCGCGTCACCGCGATCCTGGTCGAGCGCGACGGCGCGTCGGAGGAGGTGCGGGCCCTGGTGGCGCGTGCCGAGGCCCAGGGTGTCCGCGTGCACCCGAGCAGCCCGAACGAGCTCTGGCGCCTCGCCCGCCCCGACCCGGCGCCCCCGGTGCTCGCGCTCGTCGGACGCGATCCCGGGCTCGGCGCGGATGCCGTCTTCGCGCAACCGGGTGCCAAGTGGCTGGTGGCGGGGGTCGAGTATCCGGGCAACGCCGGCGCTGCGATCCGCACCGCCGACGTGACGGGCGCCGATGCCGTCTTCGTCGACTCCGCGCTCGACCACGCCGCGCGTCGCCGCGCGCTCCGGACCTCGATGGGGGCCGATCGATTCCTCCCGGTCCATTGGGAGCCGGCCGAGCGGGTGGTCGAGCGGGCGCGGAAGGCCGGCCACCGCGTTCTCGTGCTCGAGAACCGCGACGGGATGCCGCCCTGGCGGGTCGACCTCGCCGGTCCCGTGCTCCTGGTGGTGGGGGGCGAGGAGCGGGGCGTCCCGGAGTGGCTGGT
>CAYYUT010000177.1:0-7279 GCA_964474935.1 uncultured Spirochaetales bacterium | reverse complement strand
GTTCGCTTGCCCGGGAGGCCCGGCAAGGCTCCAGGCTCACGTAGAGCGTGGCGCGCCCGACGCGGTAGAGGCCCGCGACGAACGGGATCACGGCGCGCACGACGTACCGGAAGGGCCAGATCTGTCCGCCGTGGGTGTGTCCCGAGATCTGGAGATCGATCGCTTCGCGGGCCGCGGCGTGGAAGGTGGAGGGGTCGTGCGCCAGCAGCACGAGCGGGGTGACGCGGTCCCATCCGTCGAGCGCGGCGCGCAGGTCCTCGCCGGGGCCGTCGCTGTAGAGCCCGGATCGGTGGTCCTCGACCCCGGCGAGCTCGAAGGCCGACCCGTCCCGCTCGATGCGCACGCGCTCGTTGCGGAGCGGGCGCATGCCCAGCTCGCGCACCCGTGCCACCCAGGGGTCGACACCCGAGAAGTAGTCGTGGTTGCCGGTCACGAAGAAGACCCCGTGACGCGCCGCGAGCCGGGCGAAGGGCGCCACCTCGTCGCGCAGCTCGCCCGCATCGCCGTCCACCAGGTCGCCCGTCACCACCACCAGGTCGGGTGCGAGCGCATTCACCCGTTCCACGAGCTGGCGTGCGAAGCGACGATCGAGGATCGGTCCGATGTGGATGTCGCTGATCTGGACGATCCGGAACCGGTCGAGCGCGGCCGGCCAGCGCTCGAGTCGTACCTCGGTGCGTGCGAGCCGGGGAGGCCGGAGTCCTTCGCGAAGCGCCACGCCCCCGGCCGCCGCCGCGAGTCCGACGACTGCGAGGGCCCGCACCCGCGCACCCAGGAGACCGGCGTCGCCCCCCGCCGCTCCGAGGAGCCAGCCGCCGAGCTCCGAGGCCACGAGGGCCGAGAGCGTCAGGAACGAGAACCCCATCCACACCGCGGCTGGCCAGACCACGAAGCGCGCCAGCCGACGGGGCAGGCTTCGCTCGGCGATCGGCGCCACCACCAGCGAGAGGCCGAGCACGACCAGCAGGGCGATCAGCCCCCGGCTCCAGGCGGCGGGAAGGGCGGGATCCTCGATGAGCCGTCGCCCGAGGTAGGCGTGGGCGGCGACCACGATCGCGAGCGCCACCAGCCCGAAGAGCGTCCCGGCCAGGATCCGGATGATGCGCGTCCGTACCGCCACCGGGCGGGCCCTCCCCTCTCGCTCCACCCGGCCGTTCGCGCGGGACTGCGCTGAGTATGTCGCGGGCCTGCCTCCCGTCCAGCACGCCCCGCGGACGCGTGGGATGCGGCTGGACGCCCGGCCTCGCGCGACGTCGACCCATATCGCCCCGTGTCGCCCCGTCTCACGCCATCACACGCGGCTGGCTGCCGATCCGGCCGTCGCGTAGGGTAGTGGATCCCCGGAGCACGAGGACGCACGGCCGTGGGCCAGGACATCGAGCGCGACGACTTCGACGCTGCGGATTTTGCACGCTACGCCGAGCGGCTCCAACGGGGACTCGAGGCGCTCGAGCTCCTGCTCGCGCGGCCGGGCTTCGGCGACGGCCCCTCGTCGCTCGGCGCCGAGCTCGAGATGTTCCTGGTCGACGAACACGGGGACGCCCTCGGTCGCAACCAACAGATCCTCGAGACCATCGACGACGACCGGCTGACCGTCGAGCTCAACCGCTTCAACCTCGAGTGCAATCTCGCGCCCTGCCCGCTCGCGGGCCGACCCTTCGCCGCCCTCGAACGCGAGATCGAGGAGATCCTGGGGCGGCTGCGACCGGCGGCCTCCGCCCTCGGAGCCCGTGTCGCCATGGTGGGCATCCTCCCGACCCTGCGCGAGTGCGATCTCGAGCCCGAGGCCATGACCCAGGTGGCCCGCTTCCGGGCGCTCTCGCGGAGCGTGCGGCGGCTCCGCCAGGGTCCCTTCGAGATCGACATCCAGGGCGACGAGCCTCTCCGCTATCTCTCGAAGGACGTGACCGTGGAGGGCGCCAACACCGGATTCCAGCTGCATCTGCGCGTGGAGCCGGAGCACTTCCAGGACACCTACAACGCCGTCCAGCTCGCCACCGCCCCGGCGATCGCCGTATCCGGGAACTCGCCCATCTTCCTCGGTCACCGACTCTGGCACGAGACCCGCATCGCGCTCTTCAAGCAGTCGGTCGACGAACGACGGGTGAGCTGGGAGGCCTGGCGTCCGTCGCGGGTCTCGTTCGGCAACGGCTGGGTGCGCGAGGGACCCTTCGAGCTCTTCGCCGAGACCGTGGCCCTCCACGCGCCGCTCCTGCCGGTCGTGGGCGACGAGGAGCCGCTCCACTGCGTCCAGGGGGGCGGCACGCCCGGGCTCGAAGAGCTCCGGCTCCACCACGGCACCGTCTGGCGCTGGAACCGCGCCGTCTACGATCCGCGCGGAGAAGGCCACGTGCGCATCGAGATGCGTGCCCTCCCAGCGGGCCCGACGGTGATCGATATGCTCGCGAGCGCCGCCTTCATGGTCGGCGTCGGCCTCGGACTGCGTGCCGAATCCGACTGGATGGTGACGGCGCTTCCCTGGAAGCACGCCGAGAGCAACTTCTACCGCGCCGCCCAGACGGGGCTCGACGCCACCCTCCTCTGGCCGTCCCGCGAGCCTCCGTCCCCGCGTCCGATCGCCGCGGCCACCCTCGTCCGCCAACTGCTTCCGGTGGCCGAGAAGGGCCTCGGCGACGCGGGCGTCGAGCCCTCCGAGATCGATCGTCTGCTGCAGGTGGTGGCCGAACGGGTCGACACGGGCCAGACCGGCGCGGTCTGGATGCGCCGATCGCTCGAGCGACTCGACCGGCGCCTGCCGCGCGAAGAGGCGGTTCGCGTACTCCTCGCCAACTACCTCGAGGCCGAGGCGAGCGGCGAGCCCGTCCACCGCTGGCCCCTGCCCGCGGACCGAGCGTAGGCCGACCGAGGGGCGGCGGACCGGACGCCCGGGGCGACGTCCCGGCGCTACCAGCCCCTCAGATCGATCGGCCAGACCTCGACGACGCGCTCGTCCTCGACCAGATGGAAACGCTCGTGATAGGCGACCGTCGGGTCGACGTGGGCCGGCCAGAGACGGACCCGATCGCCCGGCCTGACGGACTGCATGGACGGGTCGGACTGCATGGACGGCTCGGACGGGTCGGACGGGTCGGGGACGAAGGTGACGTGCTCGTCCGAGCAGAACAGGACCCGCGCTCCCTCGATCTCGGGATTGCCGTGATCCATCCCGAGCGCCTTCAGGCCGGCGTCGGCCACCGCCCACTTCTCGGACACCGACACGACCGTCGCGAGCAGCGAGAGCGCAGGCCGGAAGGGCAGCCCGATCCGGGCGTAGGCGGTGTCCATCAGGCTGTAGGACCCGGCCTGGATCTCGGTGGCCCAGGTGTTGACGTCGAAGGTACCGGTCCCTCCGGCCGAGACGAGGTCGCCGCCCACGCGGGCGTGCGCCTCGAGCAGCGGCTTCATGGCCGCCTCGGTGCGCGCGGCCCGTTCGTCGCGCGACTCGAGCATCATGAGGTGGCCCTCGTAGCCCATGACCCCGCGCACCTCGAGGCCCGCGCGCCGCGCCCGGTCGGCGAGGGCCCCGGCGTCGTCGGGCCGGCAGCCACATCGCGGCAGCCCCACGTTCACGTCGATCAGCACCTCGCGCACCCCGCCCCGCGCCGCGGCCTCGATCGTCTCGGGCGAATCGACGGCGACGGTGACGCGCGCATCGAGGGCCCCGAGCCGGCGCGCGTCGAGCACCTCGTTCGCGAGGAGCAGATCCTCGCCGAGCCCGGCGGCCGCGAGCCCCTCCATCTCGCGCACCGTCGCGCAGGTGAAGCCGCGGTGACCGAGCTCGGCCTGGCGGCGCGCGAGTGCCGTGCACTTGGTCGCCTTCACGTGGGGACGCAGTGCCGCGCCCGGAAGGGCCTGCGACATCGTGTCGAGGTTGGCGTCGAGGCGGGCCCGGTCGACGAGCAGGGCCGGCGTCACCAGGTCGTGGATGGACGGATCGCTCACCGGGCCCAGGGTAGACGATCCCGGAGGGTCACCCCGGGCCCGTGGCTTCCCCGAGGCAGGTCCCACACCGGAAGACGCGCACGACGCCGGTGCTCGCGAGGCCGACGTAGGCCGCCGTGCCGCGGGCGAGGGCGCGACCACAGCTGCAACGCTCGGCCTGGTGCAGCACCAACGGCTGCCAGCCGAGCAGGTCGTGCCCCAGCGTCGTGGCCTCGGGTTCGGCCCCGGTCCGGTCGGCGTGTGGCGCGTCCGCGGGCCGGGGGCTCGGCCCGTCCGATGTGGGGTGCGGGCCCGGCTCGGCCCCCGCCTCGGCCGGGTCGGTCGCCGAGGGGTCGCAGCCCGTCCCCTCGCCGGACGCCCCGGGCCCAGGGTCGGGTGGCCGGCTCCGCCCGCGCGCGTTCCAGCGATCGGCCACGCGCTCCGCCTCGTCGACCACGTCCTCGAGCAGCTCTCCGACGCTGTGGCTCACCGTCTCGGCGACCGTGAGCGCCTCTTCGAGGATGTTCCGGACGAGATTCGAGACCGGGATGCGGAGATCCTCGGCGGCGTCGCGCAGGGCGTCTTCGAGATCCTCGGTGATGCGGGTATGCAAGACCTTCTCCTTGCGCTCGCGACGGGCCTCGCCGCGGTGCGGTCCGCCGCCGTCCTCGCCGTGCCGCGCGCGCCGGCGGTGGCGACGACCCACGCGATACCGGTGTCGGTGACGATCTCGATGACGGTCGTGAGGTCGGTCGGGGCCATCCATGATGTCTCACTTTGTATCACAGATTTCTGCGCTGTATCACACGAACCGGGGAGCCATCCCGAGCCGGGCCTCTCCGGGATCTCGACTCCCCCTGGGGGCATTCCGATTCGTGCCCCAGGGAAGCCGCTCTCTTGCGCATCCGGCCAGGAGTGAGACCTTCGGACCATGGCGGCGGCAGGCAGTCTCACCGCGCAGGCCCGCTTCGGGGTGGGCCAGGTGATCCATCACCGGCGCTTCGGGTACCGCGGCGTGATCATCGACGTGGATCCGGAGTTCGGTCTCACCGACGAGTGGTACGAGCAGGTCGCGCGCTCACGCCCTCCCAAGGACCGGCCCTGGTATCACGTGCTGGTCCACGACTCGGACGGGATCACCTACGTGGCCGAGCGTCATCTCGAGGCCGACGGGACCGGGGATCCGGTGCGACACCCTCTCCTGGGTGAGTTCTTCGACCACTACGCGGACGGCCGCTCCGCCCGCGGCTCCTCACTGAACTGAGCCGCTGCGGAGCCCAGCTCCGCGGGAGTCGACCCGAGACCGGTTCGTCGGTCGGCGGGTCGTCGATCTGGCAGGGCGGTGGGGGGATGGCAGGACCGGGGCTCGTCACGAGGCCCTTGGCGCTGCCGCCGCCCTTGGATCCAAGCATCCCATCACGGCGTGACAGGTCCGGTCACGAACCGGCAGATCTTCAAGCTGGCTGCGACGACTGGCCGATAGCGGGTGGGAAGGAGGCCCGCGTGGACCACGACGTCATCGTCATCGGATCGGGACCGGCCGGCGTATCGGCCGCGCTCCAGGGGGCCAAGCTCGGGCTCGACGTGGCGGTCGTCGAGCGTGCCTTCATGCTTGGCGGGGCCTGCGTGCACTACGGCACGATCCCCAGCAAGACCCTGCGCGAGACCATCGTCCGCCTGATGTCGATGCGCCGCGCGGCCCAGCTCGGCATCCACTCGACCTACCTGCGCCGGCTCAGCATGCAGGATCTGATGGCTCGCAAGGACGCCGTGATCCAGAACCACGTCGACACGCTCCAGTCGTTCCTCGAGCGCAACCACGTGACCGTGCTCCCCGGCTCGGCGTCCTTCGCGTCGCCCCACGAAGTGCGGGTCGCGACCTCGCACGGAGAATCGATCGTCACGGCCCAGCACGTGATCATCGCCACCGGATCGAAGCCCCGGCAGCCCGACGACATCCCGATCGACGGCCACACGGTGCTCGACAGCGATCACGTGGTGAACCTCGACTCGATCCCGAAGAGCCTCGTGATCCTCGGGGCGGGCGTCATCGGCTGCGAGTACGCCTGCATGTTCGCAGCGCTCGGTGTGAAGGTGAGCCTCGTCGATCGACGCGATCGGGTCCTCCGCTTCCTGGACGAGGACGTGCTCGACTGTCTGCACTTCCGGATGCGGCGCATGGGCATCCGGCTGCTCCTGTGCGAAGAGCTCGATTCGATCGAGCGGGTGCGCGTGGGACAGGACTGGAATGCCGTGCTGCGTCTGAAGAGCGGCCGGGTGGTGAAGGGCGAGCGTCTGATGGTGGCGGCCGGCCGCGAATCGAACACCGCCGCGCTCGACCTCGAGGCCGTCGGCATCCAGACCTGCGAGCGGGGACTCGTGAAGGTGGACGAGACCTTCCGCAGCACCACGCCCAACGTCTATGCCGTAGGCGACGTGATCGGCTTCCCGGCGCTCTCGGGCACCGGCATGCACCAGGGCCGGATCGCGATGCTGAGCGTGGCGGGCCGCACGCCGCCCACCACCCAGAGCCTTCCGCTCGCCATCTACACCATCCCCGAGATCTCGTCGGTGGGCATGACCGAGCACGAGGCCCGCGCGGAGGGCATCGCCTACGAGGTGGGGATCGCGCGCTACAACGAGATCCCGCGCGGCCAGATCTCGGGTGAGATCGACGGGATCCTCAAGCTGATCTTCCGGCGCGACGACCACCGCCTGCTCGGCGTGCACCTGTTCGGCGAGAACTCGAGCGAGCTGGTGCACCTGGGAATGTCGGTGCTGCACACGGGCGGAACCGTCGACCTGTTCGCCGACTCGGTCTTCAACTATCCGACGCTCTCAGAAGCCTATCGGGTGGCGGCGCTCGACGGACTGAATCGTCTCTAGCGGGGCGGGGGCGAGAGACGTCGGCGGCGCGCGTGGCCGTGGCGCGGCTCAGACGTAGGTGAGCCAGGTCTCGTACTTGCGGTCGCGACCCCCCACGACGTCGAAGAAGGCCGACTGGAGCAGCTTGGTGATCGGGCCGCGGCTTCCCGCTCCGATGGTGCGACGATCGATCTCGCGGATCGGCGTCACTTCGGCCGCGGTGCCCGTCAGGAACACCTCGTCACCGATGTAGAGCTCGTCGCGGGTGATCGGAGCCTCCTCGACGGGGATGCCCTTGTCGCGCGCGAGCGCGAGCACCGAGCTCCGCGTGATCCCCTCGAGCACCGTCGGAAGCGGCGGCGTGCGCAGCGTCCCGTCGCGCACGAGGAAGAGATTCTCGCCGCTCGCCTCGGACACGAGCCCCTGCGTGGCGAGCAGGATGGCCTCGTCGTAGCCGTCGAGCAGCGCCTCGCGCTTGGCGAGGATCGAGTTG
>CAYYUT010000176.1:0-7283 GCA_964474935.1 uncultured Spirochaetales bacterium | reverse complement strand
CAGGTGTTGAACCAGCTCGCGGCTTTCTGGTTCGAACGCACGCGCGATCTCGCCCCCAACCACCTCGTCGAGGTGCCGGACCCCTGTGTCTCGGTGGTCCGCGAGGCCCGCATCCTGCCGGTGGAGTTCGTGGTGCGCGGGTACCTGACGGGCGTGACGAAGACGTCGATCTGGACCGCCTACGAGCGAGGCGAACGCGACTACTGCGGCCACCGGCTCGCCGACGGTCTCCGCAAGCACGAGCGTCTTCCCGAGCCGCTCGTCACACCGACGACCAAGGCCGAGCAGGGCGGGCACGACGAGCTCACCTCGCGGGACGACCTGGTCGCACGAGGCCGGATCTCGGCCCAGCAATACGACGAGGCGGCCGGGCTCGCCCTCCGGCTCTACCGGTTCGGCGCGCGCTTCGCCGAGCGACGCGGCCTCGTCCTGGTGGATACGAAGTACGAGTTCGGGCTCGACGCGGAGGGCCGGATCCTGGTCGTCGACGAGATCCACACCCCCGATTCGTCGCGGTACTGGTATCGCGACGGGTACGAGCAGGCCCTCTCGGAGGGGCGCGATCCGATGGCGCTCGACAAGGAGTACGTGCGTCGGTGGCTCGTGGAGCAGGGCTATCGCGGCGACGGGCCCCCTCCAGCGGTCCCCGACGATGTCCGATGCGAGGCCGCCGCCCGCTACATCGAGGCCTTCGAGCAGGTGACGGGAACGCCCTTCGAGCCCGACACCGAGGACCCGACGACGCGGATCCGTCGCCGTCTCGGTCTGGCGCTCGATGCCGGAACGGTGGGGCCGGGGTAGCCGTGGTCGCGATCGCGCACGACCCGCGCGTGGGTCCGTCGGCTGCGGTCGGTCTCGCCCGAATCGGTGCGCGTCGCGCTTTACCTGTCCGACCAACTTGCCTACACGTTCGGCGAACGTCGGAGGGGTCGCACTCATACGTCGAATGGACTTCCACCCGCGCACGAGTCCGTACCGTGCGATCAGGCGCGGAGGTCGCTTCGCCGACCTTGCGCGCCCCCTGCCCGACGAGTCGATCGGGAGCCTCCCAGAGATCCGCTCGGGCGCCTTCGTACCGGGAGGGTCCGGGCAGGTGTCGTGGCCGGAGAGACATTCTGCAACGCTCGGACGGGCCGAGAGCCGCTCCGGATCGCGCACTGAGAAGGGTGGGCTCGCGGTGAGCCCGGTACGAGGAGTTCCAGGGAATCGAAGCAGTGCTTCGAGCCACAGGAGGAACGAATGGCTGCCAAGAAGAAGTCCGCCAGCAAGGCGGGAAGCAAGAAGGCTTCGAAGAAGAGCGCGCGCAAGAAGAAGGCCGCCCGGAAGAAGGGGATGGTCCGGAGCGCCCTGGCACGGATCGAGCCCGACCTGCCCCCGACGCTCCGCGACTACTCGAAGGACGTGCGCAAGCAGCTCACCAAGCTCGAGAAGGAAGTGGCGAGCGCCCAGGCGTCGGCCAGCAAGCGCGGTACCAAGCTGATCCGCGAGGCCAGCGAGATGCTCGGACGTCTCGAGGAGCGCGGCGAGCGCCAGTGGCGGAAGCTGTCGGCGCCCTACCTTCGCGACGCGGTGAAGCTGCTCGGGCAGATCCAGAAGGCGATCGCACCGCCGAAGAAGAAGAAGTCGCGGCGCAAGAAGAAGGCCTGAGGTTTCGTAGCGGCCCGCTCGCCGGCACCGATCGCGAGCGGGCCGCGCGGCTCCTGGCGGCCGCGTTCCGGGACAACCCCTTGAACCGGACCGTGGTCGCGGGCCAGGCCCCAGCCTGCGAGCGCTCGAACCGGTGGGGCATGCGAGTCACCCTCGCCGGCCTGCTCCCGCAGCGCGGCCGGCCTCCGACGGGATCCATGGTTCTGGGCGGGTTCGATGGCGACGCCCTCGTCGGCGTGCTCGTGGCCGCCGCGCCGGGCGCATTTCCGTTCCCGCTCCCGCCGTGGTGGGCGCGCGTCGCCTGTCTGGTGGGCCAGGGGCCGCGGGTGGCCGGACGCTGGGCCGAGGCCTACGAGGTCCTGCTCTCCAGGCAGCCGCCCGGGCCCCACCACACCCTGTGTCTGCTCGGGGTGTCGCCCGCCCACCGCCGCCGTGGCGTCGGCCACCAGCTCCTCGCCGACTGGCTCGCCTACGTCGATCGTCGGGAGCCCGCACCCGTCCACCTCGAGACCGATGTCGCCCAGAACCTGGCGTTCTATGCCGGCGCTGGCTTCGAGCCGGTCGCCGAATTCCGGCTCTTCGGTGTCCCGGTCTGGTCGCTGCGACGTCCCGCCCGGTCGATCTGATACCCTCGCCGGCATGTTCGGTCGCAGGCCCGACGCGCGGCTCGCCGAAGGCATCCCGACGATTCGGCGGTTCATGCCCTTCATCTCGCCCCGGCGCAACGAGTCGCTGGTCTACTTCGCGCAGGACATCGACGTGGAGTCGGCTCTCGAGTTCGTCGACCGCTGGAACGAGGGGCGTCCGCCCGACGCACGCATCACGCTCTTCCATCTCTTCCTGCGGGCGCTGGCCATCGGGCTCCACGACCGTCCCCGCCTGAACCGCTTCACCGCCGGCGGACGCATCTGGCAGCGCGACGGCGTCTGGCTCTCCTTCAGCGCCAAGATGCGGCTCGACGACGACGCCCCGCTCATCACCGTCAAGAAGCCCTTCCCGCGCGACGAGTCGCTCGAGGACATGGTCGCGCGCCTCCACCATCGCATCCGCGACGGCCGGAGCGGACGTCCCTCCACGTCCGACCAGGAGATGAAGTGGCTCCTGCGCCTTCCGGCCTTCGTGATCCGGGCGGTGCTGCGTCTGGTGCGGGCGGTCGACGATCTCGGGCTGCTGCCCCGGGCCATGATCGAGCCCGACCCGATGCACGCCTCGGCGTTCGTCGCGAACCTCGGGTCGGTGGGGCTCGAGGCCGGCTATCACCATCTCTGGGAGTACGGCAACATCCCGATCTTCGCTGTGGTCGGGCGTATCCGATCCGGTCCAGAAGGCCGCCGCCACATGACCGTCAAGTGGAGCTACGACGAGCGGATCGAGGACGGCTTCTACGCTGCCCGAGGTCTCGAGCGGGTGCGCGACCTGCTCGCCAAGCCCGAAGGGCTCTAGCCGTGGCCGAGCGACGGAATCCCTACGAGGTGCTCGGCGTCGCACGCGACGCCGACGAGAACACCATCCGCACCAGCTACCGGCGACTGGCGCGCAAGTACCACCCCGACGTGAATCCCGGCGACACCGAGGCCGAGAACCGGTTCAAGGAGATCTCGGAGGCCTACGCCGTGCTCTCCGACACCGAGAAGCGTCGCGCCTACGACGAGTTCGGCGACGTCTCGCTCGATGCGGGCTTCGATGCCGAGGCAGCCCGGCGCGCGCGCGAGCAGTTCGGGGCCCGCTTCGGAACAGGCTTCGGGGAGCAGCCGGGTGGTCCGGGTGGGTTCCGCGACGCGGGCGCGGAGGGCTTCCACTTCGACGATCTCGAGGATCTGCTCGGCAACGTGTTCGGCGGGCGGCGCGGCCGGCCGATGCCCCGGCGCTCTCCCGATCTCGAGGCCGAGCTGCGCCTCGGGCTTCGCGAGGCCGCACTCGGGAGCGAGCAGCGCGGCACCCTGACCCGCCCGACCCCCGACGGCGCGGCCCGTCAGGAGACGGTGACAGTGCGCGTGCCTCCCGGCATGACCGACGGATCGCGCATCCGGCTCGCGGGGAAGGGGGCCGAGTTCCCGGGCGCCGCGGCCGGAGACCTCTTCGTGACGATCCGGGTGGCGCCGCATCCCGTATTCCGGGTCGACGGCCGGGATCTCCAGGTCGAGGTTCCCGTCTCGGTGGGCGAGGCCACGCTCGGGGCGAAGATCGAGGTCCCGACCCTCGAAGGGCGCGCCACGCTCACGATTCCGGCCGGCACCGACGGCGGGCAGCGCCTGCGTCTCCGGGGCAAGGGGCTGCCCGGGCTGCGGGGCTCGTCGGCGGGCGATCTCTACGTGACGATCCGCATCCGGGTGCCCCGCGATCTCGATCCGCGCGGGCGTGAGTACGTCGAGGGGCTCGCGGCCTACGAGCCGTCCGATCTCCGCAAGGGTCTCTTCGAATGAGTCGTCGCGTGAGGGTCCACGAGGTGTTGGAATTCCTCGGCGTCGAAGAGAGCGACCTCCTCGACGCACTCCGGCGGGAGGGACTCTTCGAGGCGGAGGAGCTCGAGCCGGCCGAGGCCGACGAGCTGCGGGTCGCCACGGTGCTGATCCAGGAGCTCGGGGTGAACGCCGCGGGGGTCGACGTGATCCTCCGCCTGCGCCGGCGCCTGTTCTCGCTCGAAACGCTCACGCGTGACGCCCTCGAACGAGTCCGGCGCGGCGACGGCGGTCCGGGATCCCGCAGATGACGCTCCCGCCCGACCCGCGCGTGCCGGGCCCGCCGCCGTCGGCTCCGCGCGACGCGCTGCGCCGCGACGACGGCCGACTCGTCCGCGGGCGACGCAGCCGCGCGCGGATCCGGCATGCGGCGCGCCAGCTCTTCGAGGAGCGCGGCTTCGACCGCGCCACCCTGCGCGCCATCGCCGAGCGGGCTGGGATGGGCGCGAGCTCGATCTACCGCCACGTGCGTTCGAAGGAGGAGCTGCTCGTCGCCGAGCTCTCGGAACGGCAGCAGGAAGCCTGGACCCGCTTCCGGCGCGAGGACGACCGCAGCCTTCCGACCCGGGTCCGGATCCGGCGCTTCCTCGACCTCGAGCACGCGCTCCTCGCCGAGGCCCCGGATCTGACCACCATCGCCCTGCGCGCCACCACCTACCCGACCGCTCGCGTCGCGCGGCAGGCCCTGACGCTCCAGGACCGCACCATCGGGCTGCTCGCCGAGATCCTCCAACGGGGTCGCATGTCCGGCGAGCTCACCCGTGAGGTCGATCTGCTCGCCGCGGCGCGGATCCTCTGTCATCTGACGCAAGGGGCCCGGATCGCCTGGGCGAACGGTCAGATCGGCGCCGATGCTTGCCGGCAACAGATCGAGGCCGCCGTCGACGTGGTGTTCGCGGGACTCGAGAGCCGCGCGCGCGATCCAAGGTAGGAGCGTGTAAGATCGGCCCATGCGTGCCGTCGTCGGCGATCGTTGGATGGATCCCTCGGACCTCGCCGTGCGCGAGGTCGACCCGCCCGAGGTGGCGCCGGGCACGCTCGCCATCGACGTGTGCGCCGCCGGCTGCAACTTCTTCGACATCCTGATGGCTAAGGGCGAATACCAGGTGAAGCCGCCCTTCCCCTTCATCCCGGGAGCCGAGGTCGCGGGCACCGTGGCCGAGGTGGGTCCGGGGGTCGAGGGCTTCGAGCCGGGCGATCGGGTGCTGGCCTCGTCCGGGCTCGGTGCCTTCGCCGAACGGGTCGTGGCCCCGGCAAAGGGCAGCTACCGCATGCCCGCCGCGATGGAGTTCGACGAGGGCGCGAGTCTCCCGATCGTCTATCCGACCTCGTACGCCGCGTTGGCCTTTCGCGCGCAGATGCAGCCGGGCGAGACCCTGCTGGTGCATGCCGCTGCCGGTGGCGTCGGGATCGCCGCCGTCCAGATCGGCAAGGCCATGGGGGCTCGAGTGATCGCGACGGCCGGCGGCGCCGACAAGCTCGAGGCGGCGCGCGAGGCCGGTGCCGACGTCCTGATCGACTATCGCGACGAGGATTTCGTCGAGGCCGTGAAGGAGGCCACCGACGGACGCGGGGCCGCCGTCATCTACGATTCGGTGGGAGGCGACGTCTTCGACCGCTCCCTCAAGTGCATCGCCTGGAACGGTCGGCTGCTCGTGATCGGATTCGCGAGCGGGCGGATCCCCGAGGTGCGCGCCAACCGGATCTTGCTCAAGAACATCTCGATCGTCGGGCTCCACTGGGGCGCCCACGTGACCCACGAGCCCGCGAAGATCCCCCAGACCTTCGACGCGCTCTTCGAGCTCTACGAACAGCGGAAGATCAAGCCGGTCATCTACGGCCGCTACGCCCTCGAGCGGCTTCCCGAGGCGCTCGAGGCCCTCGGCTCTCGCAAGACCTACGGCAAGGTCATCGTCGACCCGCGTCTCGCGCCCTCGGGCTGATCCCAGCCACGCATCAGAAGCAAGCGACTCAGAAGTAGTCGGGCTCGTTCCCGGGCTTCCACTTGATGTTGCAGCCGATGCTGGGGATCTGCTCGGGCGCCGGGCGGTCGCCGGCGAGCACCGCATCGACGGCAGCGCGCAGGTCGGCGCCCGTCACGGGCTCGTCGTTGCCGGGGCGGCTCGCGTCGAGCTGCCCGCGGTACACGAGCTTCCGATCCCCATCGAAGACGTAGAGATCGGGTGTGCAGGCCGCGCGGTAGGCCTTCGCGACGGCCTGCGACTCGTCGAAGAGGTAGGGGAAGGGGTAGCCCACGCGTTCGGCCTCCTCGCGCATCTTGGCCGGGGCGTCGTCGGGGTGCTTCTCGACGTCGTTGGCGCTGATGGCCACGATGGCGACGCCGCGCGGACCGTAGTCGCGGCCGAAACGGGCCAGCTCGTCCCGCACGTGGATCACGAATGGGCAGTGGTTGCAGATGAACATCACCACCAGCGCCGGCGCGTCGGGGAAGTCGTCGAGCGAGACCGTTCGCCCCGACACGTCGGGCAGCGAGAATCCGGGCGCTCGGGTTCCGAGCTCGAGCATCGTCGAAGGTGTTCGGGCCATGCAGAGGTTCTCCTGCGGCGGGTGACGTCGCACGCAGTGTAGCGGGCGGCTCTTCGGCGCTCGCGCGGCGCGTCACGCGTTCGTCACCGGATGGCGGCGCGCCGAGAGGACTCCCCGGCGGACGTCTTGCGCCTCGTGCGGGTTCGGCCACACTGAGGGGCCGGACATCTGGACGAGCGAGGACGGAATCCATGCGAGAAGGCATTGCGATCGTGGCGGCGGCCCTGGTGGCCTTTCTGGTCGGCTACTACGTCGGCGGCGACGCGGCATCCACCGGCGAGGTGCGAGAGGAGCTGGCGGTCCTGCGTGCCGAGGTCGAGACGCTCAAGCAGGCACGCCCGGGCCCCGGACGCCAGCAGGCCGCCCAGCGTCAGCAGCGTCGTGGCCCCGACCCCGAGCAGGTCTATCAGGTGAAGATCGAAGGCTCCCCGATGAAGGGCAGCGAGGCCGGTCGCATCACCATCGTCGAGTTCTCGGACTTCCAGTGCCCGTTCTGCGGACGCGTCACGCCGACGCTCGAGCGCCTGCTGAAGGAGTACCCCGAGGAGGTGCGGGTGGTCTACAAGCATCTGCCGCTCTCGTTCCACCAGCAGGCGCTCCAGGCCGCGAAGGCCGCGGCCGCGGCGGGGC
>CAYYUT010000175.1:0-7291 GCA_964474935.1 uncultured Spirochaetales bacterium | reverse complement strand
CGCTCCTCTGGACCCGGAGCTCGTTCACGTGTGTCGTGAGCGGGATCATGATCTCGGGCTGGGGCGTCACTCCTCCCCGCCGCACCTCGCACGCCGCCTCGAGCACTGCGCGTACCTGCATCCGAGTGAGCTCGGGAATCCGGATCCCCAGGCGCACACCCCGCGCCCCCAGCATCGGATTGGTTTCGCGCAGAGCGCTCACCCGCTCGAGGAAGTCCTGCTTGGTACGGATCTCGTCGAGCGCCTGGTCGATCTCGCTCATGGTGTGCATGTGCTGCAGGCGCACCTTCAGATCTGCGAGGTCCTGCAGCAGCTGTTCGTAGGACGGCAGGAACTCGTGGAGCGGAGGATCGAGCAGCCGGATGATCACCGGTCGTTCGCCCATCGCCCGGAATAGACCCGCGAAGTCGTGACGCTGGAGCGGCAACAGCTCGCCGATCGCCTCGACCCGTTCGCTCGCCGACTTGGCCAGGATCATGCGCTGGACGATCTCGAGCCGATCGGATTCGAAGAACATGTGCTCGGTCCGGCAGAGCCCGATGCCTTCCGCTCCGTACTGGAGGGCGCGCTCCGCGTCGCGCGGGTAGTCGGCGTTGGCCCGCACGCGCAGACGGCGGTGGTCGTCGGCCCATCCGAGCAGCTTGATCAGGTACGGATTGCTGAGGTCGGGCACCACCGTGGCGAGCTTGCCGAGATGCACGCTCCCGTCGGTTCCGTCGAGCGAGATCCACTCGCCCTCCTTGACGAGCTCGTCGCCGATCCGGATCTCCCGCTCCTCGAGATCGATCGACAGGCTCGCCACACCGACGACGGCCGGCTTCCCGAACTGCCGGGCCACCAGGGCGGCGTGGCTCGTGCGCCCACCACGCTCGGTCAGGATTCCCTCGGCGGCCAGCATACCGTGCACGTCGTCGGGCTTGGTCTCGGGGCGCACCATGATCACCTTCCGACCGTCGCCCGCCCACCGCTCGGCCGTATCGGCATCGAGCGCGACGACCCCGACGGCGGCCCCGGGCGACACGTTGAGGCCGCGCGCCAGGCGCTTGCCCGAGTCGCGGTCGCTGGGATCGAGCTGAGGATGCAGGAAGAAGTCGACCTGCTCCGGGGTCACGCGACCGAGGGCCTCGACCTTCGAGATCAACCCTTCCTCCACCATGTCGACGGCGATGCGCACCTCGGCCTGGGCCGTTCGCTTTCCGTCGCGGGTCTGGAGCAGATAGAGCCGGCCCTTCTCGATCGTGAACTCCATGTCCTGCATGTTGCGGTAGTGGGCTTCGAGGCGACGCGAGATCTCGGAGAGCTGTTCGGACTGCTCGGGCATCTCGCTCTCCAGATCGGCGAGCGATTGGGTGTCGCGGATTCCTGCCACGACGTCCTCGCCCTGCGCATTGCGGAGATAGTCGCCCTCGATGTGGGGCTCGCCCGTCGACGGGTTGCGCGACATCGCCACGCCCGTGGCCGACCCGGCGTCCAGGTTCCCGAAGACCATCGCCTGCACGTTGACCGCGGTACCGAGGTCGTGCGGGATTTGGGCGGCGTTGCGATAGTCGATGGCGCGGCGCCCGTTCCAGGAGCGGAAGACCGCCGCCGTCGCCATCCGCAGCTGCGTCTCCGGATGGTCCGGGAACTCCTCGCCGGTGTAGGTCGCCACGATCTTGCGGAAGCGTGCCGTCACCTCCTGCCAGTCGTCGCCCGAGAGCGAGGCGTCGTCTTCGACACCGGCCGCATCCTTGCGTTCCCGGATCGCATGCTCGAACGGCTCATCGGGCACTCCGAGCACCACGCTTCCGAACATCTGGATGAGCCGACGGTAGAGATCGAACACGAAACGGGGATCGCCGGTCTCCCGGACCATCCCGGCCGCCACGCGCTCGTCGAGCCCGATGTTGAGCACCGTATCCATCATGCCCGGCATCGAGAACTTCGAGCCCGAGCGGCACGAGAGGAGCAGGGGTGCGTCGGGGTCACCAAAACGTTTCCCGGTGGCCTTTTCGACGGCTTCCAGACAGGCGAGCTGCTGCTCCCAGAGCCCGGGCGGGAAGGACTCGCCCGCATCGAGGAAGGCGTGACAGGCCTCGGTGGTGACCGTGAAGCCCGGCGGGACCGGAGCGCCGAGGCGGGTCATGTCGGCGAGGTTCGCCCCCTTGCCCCCGAGCAGTCCGCGAACCGCATCCCAGTCGCCCCCGACCCGGCTCTGGACCTCGTCGACCTCTCCGAACAGATAGACATACTTCGTGGTGCCTGCGGGGCGCCCCGGATCCCGGCTCATCGCTCCTCCTATGGCCATGCGGCCACCTACGCGCGGGCCGTCGCCTGCGCGATCTTGCATTGTCCGACGAGGCCCGGCCGCGCCTCGATCGGCCAGCCGACAGAGACGCCGCGGATCTTCACGCGCCGCCTCCGATTCCGGGCTCCCGCCTTCGCCCGACGACGAAGTACCACTCGGTGGGTGGGCCGAGCCGCGAGAGCTCGGCGGCGCCCGAGCGGGCGTTGCGGTCCACTTTCGTGGGCACTGCGGACGCAGCCGGCCACGCCGCGGTCGGTGCGGCTCACCCCGCGTCCCGCGGCGGGCGACGCCGACGCTCGCGACGCAGTGCAACGAGCTGCTGCACGCCGAGGCCGAATACGAGGCCCACCACCAGGATCAGCTCCACCAGTCCGAGCCAGTCGCGCTCCACGATCTGGCCTCATCCCGACGGCTCCACCGAGATTCCCGACGGATCGTGCATCGCCGCGTCGGACGGTTGCGCCTCGGAGGTGGACGCGTCCGACACCCGTGCCAGGAACTGCTCGTACGAAGCGAAGAACCGCTCGGGCTGTTCGAAAAACGGAAGCGCTCCCGTCTCGAAGGGCTCGACCGTCCAGGCGTCGTTCTGGCGTGCCCAGTCGGCGCCGCGGAAATCGCTGAAATCGCCGCGGGTGCCGTGACCGAGCCAGACCGGCACGCGGATGGACTCGTAGACGCTGCGGATGTCGGTACTGAACAGGCGACCCGAGAGGAAGGCATAGGGGGCGTGCTCGGCGCCCGGAAGACGAGTCGTCACCTCGTCGTAGGCAGCGAGGCCCTCGTCGATGCCGTCGGATCCCCAGGTGCGGCGCAGGAAGTAGCGGATCGTGCCGGGCCGCGTGAGCAGGCGGTAGAGACCGACACGCCACCAGGACACCGTGAGCAGCGCGTGCAGACCCGGAATCTCGCGGTTGCTCCCGGCGGGCTTGCGGAGCGCGTCGGAGCCGGCCGTGAATCCGGTTGGCGTGACGAGGGCGAGACTCCGGAAACGCTCGGGCTCTTCCACGGCGGCGCGAGCGAGGAACTCGGACGAGAGCGAGAGAGCCAACGCGTCGATCGGATCGGGACCGGACTCGCGGGCGATCTCGTCGAGCACGTCGCGGATCGCATCGACGTAGAGCGCGACCCGGTAGGCGCGCGCCGACCGCTCCGAGGCACCGAAACCCGGCAGATCGGGGGCGTAGACGCGCCGCGAGCGCGCGAAGTGCTCGAAGATCGGGCGAACCTCGTAGGCCGATCCGGCTGCGTTGATGCTGTGGACGAGCAGCAGAGGCCGACCGGCCCCGGCCACGTAGCAGCCGATCCGCCCGGCGCGGCCTTCGAGCATTCGCAGCTCGCCCGGAACCGCGGGCGGCAGTGTGGATGTGGAATCACCCATCAGCTGGACGCGACGCGCCGCGGCCGGGCGTGTCCGCCCCGGATGGGAGAGCCGGCCGGAGCCGCGAGCGCGAGGATGGAGGTCACGGACCCAGCGTAACGCCTCGCCCCGCGAGGCGACAGCGGGCGGGGCCGCCGACGCGGGGAGCCCGACGCGTGCCGGGCCGGATCGGACGGGCGGGTGGCTCGCGGCGCACCTGCCCGGCCTAGCGAGCGCCGCGACGGGCCAGATAGGCGTCGACCAGGGAGTCGAGCCGTCCGCTCTCGAGCTCCCAGATGGCCGCGAGGCGTTCGGCCGAGAAGAGCGGTCCGCGCGACACGAGACGCACCCGTTCGTAGAAGGCACGAAGCGCCGGGTCCTCGATCCGATTCTCGCCGCTGTGCAGGCTCGACAGATAACCCGCGGGAAGTGCCCTGAAGAAATGCCCGGCGCGCCAGCCCTTCGCAGCCGCATGAGGGAGATAGTGGGCCAGCACCGGGTCGGGTCGGGTCATCGGGAGCCGTGCAAGAAGCGGATCGGCGAGCGCGTTGTAGTCGACCACGTGGATGCTCGGTCCGAGGTAGAACCCCACGAAGCCGATGGCGCCACGGATCACCACCGGCACCCCCGGCCCGGCCCGGACGACCGCGCTCCACTCCGCCGGGTCCTCGAGCACGAGCGGGGCCTCGCCGCGGGAGAACGGATCGCGCCGCCAGTCGGCTGCGACGATCTCGGCCGTCCGGGCGAGCTTCGGCTCGGGCCAGAGGGGCTCGCCGAACGAGTGCCGGAGCCACGCGTTCGGATAGAACTCGTGCTCGTCGGTGATGCCGTGCGCGGGGATGGGAGCCCGCGCGTCCCCCGGATAGCGGTCGATGAAGGGGGAGAGAAATGGGGTCACGAGCAGGAGAGACGCCAACGCAGCCATCGGCCAGGCCACCCGCCCCGGCAGCGGCTGGCGCGCGGCCAGTAGCATCCCCAGAAAGAACGGCGGCGTCAGGAAACGCCCTGCCATGAATCCGCCGCCCACCGACAAGAGGTAGGCGAGGAAGAGCACCACTCCGAGCGCGAGCCACGGCTCCTGGCGCGCGACGCTGCGCGGGCTCCGCGCGGTGCGCACCAGGGCGAGGACGGGACCGCCCGCAACGGCCACCACCGTCACCGGATCCCAGCGCCAGGCTTGTCCGAAATAGACCAGGCCCTGCGCGACCCGCTCGCCGAGCGGGAGTCCATGATTCAGCTTGGCGAGTGCGCTGTTCGGGAGCAGGCTGCCGTAGTAGACGAGCGCGAAGAGCTCCCACACGACGAGGGGTGCGAAGCCGAAGGCCGCCCCGCGCAGCACCCCCACGCCTCCGACCGTCGCGGCCCGAGCCGCGAGGGACGGAAGGATCAGGAGGCCGAGGTCGAGGCGCGTGAGCATGAGCCCCGCTCCGAGCAGGCAGAGCGTGCCGAACCCGCTGCGTGCCGCGAGCAGACGCCAGACGAAGAGCGCGAGCAGCGCGTGGGTGAGCGCGTTCTCGAGACCCGACGTCGAGTAGTGGACGAAGCTGCGCGACAGCGCGAGCGTCACCAACAGCAGAGCCCCGACGACCGGGGAGGTCGCCACCCGCAGAGCCAGCACGGTCGCGGCGCCGAGCGTGAGCAGGGTCGAGACGGTGATGCTCGAATGGAAGAACTCGCCGCTCGTCGCGCGTGCCGCCGTCATCAGCATCATCCAGAGGGGATGGGTGAAGGCCTGGACGCGCTCGAGCCGGTTCCATCGCAGCCCGTGGCCCGCGAACAGGTTCTCGATGGTGCGGAAGGTGATGTAGGCGTCGTCGGTGACCCAGGCTGCATGCAGCACGGCCGCCACCAGCACCAGGAGCGCCGCAGCCACCGCCAGCAGGGCCGCGCGCGGTCCTCCCGGCGCGGTGCCGGCCACCGCGTCCGACGACTCCGGGCGAGCGGCGGCCCGCGCCGGCGCCGAACCCTGGCTCCGGGCCGGCCGCCCTCCGCGACGGCCCGACTTCCGCGATCTCGTCCGCGCCACGCCTGCTCACGCCTCCCGTGCGGCGAGCCCCGCGAGCGCCCTCACCCGTCCGAGGCTCCGACCTCGAGGATCGCGACTCCTCCGTCGCGAAACACGAACTCACCCGAGGCGCGCAGCCAGGCGGGGACCGTGCCCTGCAACCACAGGCGGAGCATGGCCGGATCGATCACCACGTAGTCGATGCTCGAGTCGAGCAACGCGGACCGTCTCGCGTCGGCCGAGAGGGGACTGCGGCGATCGAAGAGCGCCTGGATCCAGCGACGATGTTCGTCGAGATCGATCGACTGGGCCCAATGCCCCTGCGTGGCGAAGCTGCCGCTCGCGCCTGGAATCTGCCGCGCGAGCGCATACTGGGCCAGCACCAGGTCTTCGGGCGCGGCCTCGCGGTCGAGCCAGCGCAGCGCCCGGTCGATGGAGGGTGCCCGGTAGTAGGCCTCGGGATCCTCGCGCACCCGCTCGGTCATCCGCAGCACGTTGTAGACGTGCGTCGGTGTGGTCGCGACGATCGCCACCACGATCGTCGCCGTCCGGAGCGCCGGGCGAGCGCGCCCCACCCGCGATCCGAGCGCGACGAGCCCGATCGCACCGAGCAGGCAGACCGGCACGTGGAGCCCGAACACCAGCTTCCGCTGGAACCAGACGGGTGCGTATGCGAGGCCGAGACAGACGAGGAGCCAGATCCAGACGATCGAGAGCCGCTCGAGACGGCCCTCGGCCCGTGCACGCACCATCCCGTAGATCGCGAGCAGACCCGGGATGCCGAGACCGATCGCGTAGCTCAGGACCGAGGGAGAACGCATCTCGCCCTCGGCGCTGTGCGCGGACAAGATCGGGTGGCCGAGCGAGATGCTCGCCTGCACGAGGCAGGCCGGCGCCGCCAGTACGCCGAAGGCGAGCAGTGGGCCGACGCATCGCGCGCGCAGGCGGAGCACGCTGTAGATCCCGACCACCGCGCCCGTCATGACGACGTCGTAGGTGTGCACGAAGGCGAGCAGACCAGTCGCGAGCCCCGCGAGGGCGTACGAGGGTATGGGCCGACGCTCGTCGGCCCCGGACACCAGGAGGAACGCGACGAGCATCAACGAGAGGCCGAACACGAACAGGGGATTCCAGGTGAGCGTCCACAGCGTGTTGAATTCGGGCATCCAGAGATCGGCAGGTCGGAGCGGCTGGGGCCCGAAGAGGACGCCGACACCGCTGGATGCGACGACGAGCCAGAGGAAGGTCCATCGCTCGACGCGCTCGAGGTCGAGAAGGCGAGCGAACGCGTACAAGAGCCCGAGACAGAGGATCGAGGCGGCGATTCGCACCAGGAACAGGGTGACGCCGGCCTCCCAGCCACTGATCGCCGAGATCCATCCCGCGACCAGGAAGACCGGATGGAAGATGACGGCTGCGTGCTCGATCTGGGTGTACTTGACGTGGAAGAGCAGTGCTCCCTCGGCCGCCTGCTTCACCCAGGCCAGGTAGGCGAGCCCGTCCTCGGGGTATGGCGGCAGGATCCAGGCGTAGCGGCTCCCCGGCTCGGCGAAGCGATCGGCCGCGAGCCAGAGCGCCAGATAGGGGAGCGAGGACACCCACAACGCGGCCCCGATCCAGAGACCGAGCAGGGTCCGTTCGC